>NZ_JAWOWF010000053.1:0-33530 GCF_033340295.1 Vibrio sp. 1401 | reverse complement strand
TATCTCCTTATTAGTGAAGATAAGATCATAAGTCTGGTGCCTGGCTAATTGAATGTGTGCTTTGTGGGGCGCTTACGACTCTTTCACTTCCTGAGGAAGTTCATCTTCGTCTTCCAGTTTCTCTGGCAGAAGTAGATTTAAAATGATCGCTGTGATGCCACCTGCTGCAACACCAGTTGAGAAAATACTCTTAATAAATTCTGGCATAAATTGCAGGATCTCTGGTTTTTGTGCGATACCAAGTCCCATTGAGAAGGATAAGGCCATGATCAGAATTGCGCGGCGATCGAGCTCAACACGAGAGATAATGCGCACACCAGCGGCAGCAATCGTACCGAACATGACAATCGTTGCGCCGCCAAGTACTGGCTCAGGAATCAGCTGAACAAAGCTAGCGACGCCAGGAAACAAGCCAAGAATCACTAACATGCCAGAAATAAAGTAACCCACGTAGCGGCTCGCGACTCCTGTTAGCATGATGATGCCGTTATTCTGGCTAAACGTTGAGTTCGGGAAGCTGTTGAAAACGGCTGCGATTGCAGAGTTTAAGCCGTCTGCTAACACACCGCCCTTAATGCGTTTCATGTACACTGGGCCTTTTACTGGCTCACCAGACACTTCAGATGTTGCGGTAATATCACCGATGGCCTCTAGTGCGGTAATAAAGAAAATCAGTACCAGCGGAATGAACAGAGACCAGTCAAACGATAAGCCATATTGCATTGGTACGGGCAGTGCTACGATCTCGGTTGCGCCTAGCTGAGAAGTATCTACCATCCCCATAAAATACGCCATGATGTAACCCACTAGCATCGCAATCACGATTGAAGCCACACGGATGTATGGGTTTTTCGAGCGGTTTAACATCACAATTAACCCAAGTACGGTACCAGCCAGAGCAAGTTTGTCTAAGCTACCAAAAGTACCGTCGCCCATTGCAGCATAGCCTCCACCCATAGAAACCAAGCCGACTTGGATCAGCGTCAGGCCAATCAGAGTTACGACAATGCCAGAGACGAGAGGTGTGATGATGCGGCGGGCATGCTCAAGCACACGAGACAGTAAGATCTCGGCAAATGATGCGACTAAAATCGTACCAAAAATGGCAGCCATCATGGTGCTGATGTCCGCGCCACCTGCTTTCAGCGATAGGCCTGCACCAATAATAGGACCTAAAAAGTTAAAGCTGGTACCTTGAACAGAGAGCAAACCAGAGCCAATTGGGCCAATGGTGCGAATTTGAATAAACGAAGACACGCCTGACGCAAACAAAGACATGCTGATGATGGTATTCGTTTGGTCTGCTGGTACACCCAAAGACTGACAGATGATCAGTGAGGGAGTGATAACCGCGACGAACATCGCCAATAAGTGCTGAAGTGCGGCAAAAATGGTTTGAGGCAAAGGTGGTCGATCGTTGAGTTGATAGACCAGTTCCGAAGATCGGTTTGAAGTTGTCATTGTTTGTCTCGATAGTCGCAATATTTCCCTAGTTCTCGCTGAATGGGAGAGCAGGATGGAGTTGACGTCGTTACCTGTGATTGCTGTTAATCAGAGTCAACTCAGGTTGGTGGAGTGTGATCTAACACACTTAAAAATTTGTGCGCGATTATAGAGAGATTTACTCAAAAAGCAAACGTTTGCTTTGTTTTTGGCGCATTAAAAAACGAGCCACTTGGCTCGCTTTCAATCATTACGCTTTGGAGTAAATATCCCGCTCACCCAACCAGCGATCGATAATCGCTGTTGCGTTAGACGGGTAATTGTCATGAATATGACGCGCAATGCGCTGAACTTCGGGAATCAGGCGTTGATCTCGAACTAAGTCTGCGATTTTGAAATCAGCAAGACCTGTCTGCTTTGTACCCAATAGTTCTCCAGGGCCACGAATTTCTAGGTCTTTCTGCGCAATGACGAAGCCATCGTTACTTTCACGTAGTACTCCGAGACGTTTTTGCGCGGTTTTTGACAGCGGAGAGTGGTACAGCAGTACACAATGGCTAGCAACGGAACCTCGGCCCACGCGACCTCTTAACTGGTGTAATTGTGCCAAACCAAGACGTTCAGGGTTTTCTATGATCATCAAGCTAGAGTTTGGTACATCCACACCAACTTCAATCACTGTCGTTGCGACCAGCAAATGCAGTTTATTGTCTTTGAAATCTTGCATCACCGCTTGTTTCTCTGCCGGCTTCATTCGTCCGTGTACTAGACCAATTTTTACGTCCGGCAGTTTACGTTGAAGCTCTTCTGCGGTATCTGCCGCGGCTTGCGCTTCTAGTACTTCCGATTCATCAATCAGGGTACACACCCAATATGCCTGCTTGCCTTCGTTTAAGCAGGCATTTCGGACACGCTCGACGATGTCGTCACGTTTTGTATCAGGAATGGCAACGGTTTGAATCGGCGTTCGACCCGGTGGTAGCTCGTCAATCACGGAAGTTTCCAGATCGGCGTAAGCGGTCATCGCTAAGGTTCGAGGAATAGGCGTCGCCGTCATGATCAACTGATGAGGATAAGCGCATTGTTTTGCGCCTTTTTCACGCAATTCTAATCGCTGATGGACACCGAAGCGGTGTTGTTCATCAATGATGACCAAAGCAAGGTGATGAAATTCAACGTGCTCTTGGAATAGCGCGTGAGTACCCACTACCATTTGCGCTTCACCACTGGCAATACGAGCCAGCTCGGCTTCCTTTGCCTTACCTTTGAGTTTGCCCGCTAACCAACCGACTTGAATGCCCATTCTCTCAAACCAGTTTGCGAAGTTGATAGCGTGTTGCTCGGCCAATAGTTCGGTTGGCGCCATGAGTGCCACCTGATGGCCATGCTCAATGGCTCTAACAGCGGCCAAAGCGGCAACCAATGTTTTCCCCGAACCAACATCGCCTTGCACTAATCGCATCATTGGGTGCGGTTTTTCTAGATCGGCTTCAATCTCTTGTACTACTCGGGTTTGAGCGTTTGTAGGAGAGAAAGGCAGTTGGGCTAAAAGCTGCGTTTTTAGTTTATGACAAGGACCGAGAGGTAGCGCTGAATCCTTCTGACCTTTGCTACGCACCGCCAGCATCGATAAGTTTTGTGCGAGCAATTCTTCCATGATCAAGCGGATTTGGGCAGGATGTTTGCCTTCGTCAAACTCATCTAAATTAATGGTTGGTGGTGGGCGATGAATGGTGTGCAGCGCTTGCGACATCGTGATTTGATGGTCATACAACCCAGCTGGAAGTAATTCCTGCACTGCGGTTTTATCAAGCAGGGCTAAAGCTTGTTCGGTAAGGTTGCGCAATGTGATTTGACGCAATCCATCGGTGGTGGGATAAACAGGGGTTAAGCTCTGTTCTACATCGGGCTTTTGCTCGCTGACGTAAAACTTGTAGTCAGGATGAACAATTTCCAAACCCATGCCACCGCGCTTAATTTCACCGTAAGCATGTACTAACTTACCTTGCGTGAAATTGTTCTTCATGGCTGCGGTAAAGTTGAAAAAGCGCAGCGTGATAGTGCCATTACCGTCGCTGATTTTTACCGTTAGCATTTTGCGCTTACCGAAGATGGTGTCGACTGCCATGATCTTACCTTGCACTGCCGCCCAAAGGCCAGCATGCAGTTTGGCAATAGGGTAAATACGAGTACGATCTTCGTAGCGTAACGGAAGGTGAAACAGCAAATCTTGAACGCTATGTAAGCCAACTTTGGCGAGTTTTTCTGCGACTTTCGCGCCAACTCCAGAAAGGGAGGTTAATGGGACGGCAGATAACATTTGGGCGGACATAGAGGGCTCAAGAAAATGGTTAACATAGCAGTATGTTAACCATGGAGCTGTGTTTTTGTACAGGAAAAAATAGTCATGCTTTAGTTAGTGTCATGATTTGACTGATAACCTATCATTCCGAGGAGCTTTAGCGACATCAGGATTCTATTTCCAACAAGTATGTCGCTGAAGTTAACACTATCAGCATCTGTATATTTGAGAATTAGATCCTGAACCACGCTCCTTCGCCGCCGTTCAGGATGACGAAAGTCTGTTACTTGCTTTGCATCTCTTGCCACCACGCGTCATCGGCGATGATTTGACCTTCTTCATCGAGTGGTGGGTAAACGAGCCCTTTTCGTTTCGCGACCTTTGCCAGCACTGGGTGACCACGTTCAAAGAGAATACGGTTGATTGTCTCTTTAGGCAGAGCGCTTTCTTCTCGGTCGTACATGCCTGCGGCTTCACGTTGACGTTGCGCTTCATACAAAATTACGGCACTGGCAACCGATACGTTTAGTGACTGCACCATGCCCACCATTGGGATAATAATGTCTTGATCGGCAAGCTGTTTGGCTTGCTCCGAAGCGCCAACTTTTTCACTGCCTAAAATGATTGCCGTTGGTCTGGTGTAGTCGATCTCGCGAAAATCGACGGCGGTGTCCGAAAGATTGGTCACCAAAACCTGCATACCTTGCGCTTTGAGTTCGGTAATCGCAGTTTCAATCGAATCGTGAGTATCCACTTCAACCCAGTTACGCGCGCCAGCTGAGGTATGGCTCAGCGTACGCATTTTGTCTGGCCAAATTGCGTGAACTTTGTGTAAGCCTGTCGCGTCAGCGGTGCGGATCACAGCAGAGACGTTGTTTGGCTTATGTACTTCTTCGAGACAAAGTGTCAGATCAGTTTGGCGAGTTTTTAGGACTTGGTGAATACGGTTGTAACGTTCTAGGTTCATATTTATTGAGGTATAAAAAATCGCCACCTAACAGAGTAGGTGGCGATAGAGGTTAGTTCTTTCTGCGTCTGACTCGGGTTGCTTGAGGCATTGCCTTAATCTTACGCATGATACCAGCAAGGTGGACACGATCTTTCGTCGTCAACAGCACAGTCACAGTGTATAGACGACCATCACGTTCTTCCGTTGAAAGGCCATGAATGTTTGATCCTGTTTTCGAGATCACGTTGGTCAGTTCTGCAAGAGCACCTTGGTTGTTAAGCATGTCGACTTTAAGTTCAGCAATGAACTCTTTATCGTAGTCTTCAGACCAAGCGACAGCCATATAACGGTCTGGCTCTTTCTGATAACCACGAACGTTCGGACATGTTTCTCGGTGAACAACCAAACCACGACCAGGCGATACGTGAGCAATAATGTGATCATCTGGGATAGGATGACAACAATTTGCAAACGTCAGCAATAAGCCTTCTGCGCCACGAATCGGAAGCTTCTTCTTCGAGTCCGTTGGGATTGAACTTGTTGTCGTGAGCTCTTCGGTGTCACCAAGGAGACGACGTGCGATCACAATGCTCATCAACTCACCCAATCCAATAGCAGCCAATAAATCATCGATGCTTTCTAGGCGAAGATCATTCAAGACTTCTTGGATATTTTCTGGATAAATTGAATCAATCGAGTGACGGCCAAGTGCGTGATTAAGTAGGCGACGACCTAAAGTAATCGACTCTTCACGACGCATCGTTTTCAGTACTTGACGAATCTTAGTGCGGGCACGAGAAGTCACGACATAGTTTAGCCATGCCGCATTCGGACGCGCACCAGGGGCACTGATAATTTCCACCGTCTGACCGTTTTTCAATGCCTTACTCAATGGGTAAGGGTTACGATCAACACGAGCACCAACACAAGAGTTGCCTACATCGGTATGTACGGCATAGGCAAAGTCGACAGCCGTTGCGCCTAAAGGTAATTCAACGATACGACCTTTTGGTGTGAAGACGTAAATCTCATCTGGGAAAAGATCGGATTTTACGTTTTCAATGAATTCGAATGAGTTACCCGCGCTTTGTTGTAGCTCTAACAGGCTTTGCATCCAACGCTGAGCTTTCACTTGCGCAGTGGTGCCAGACTTGTCGCCTTTGTCTTTATAAGACCAGTGTGCTGCGACACCTTTGTCCGCCATTTGATCCATATCTTCAGTACGGATCTGAACTTCAACAGGTACGCCGTGTGGGCCAACCATGGAAGTGTGTAGCGATTGATAGCCGTTCGCCTTTGGTACCGCGATGTAATCTTTCATGCGACCAGGACGTGGCTTATACAAACTGTGTACTTGGCCTAAAACGCGATAACAAGTATCAGCGGTATCAACAACGACTCGGAACGCATAGATATCCATGATGGTGTGAAAGCGCTGTTCTTTGGTTTTCATCTTGTTATAGATAGAGAACAGGTTTTTCTCACGACCAACGACGCGAGCATTCAAGCCGAAATCTTGCAGACGGCCTTCTATTTCGCTGTGAATGCGTTGGATCATCTCTTTACGATTACCACGTGCGGCTTTAACCACTTCTTTCAGTACGCGGTAGCGGTTGGGATATAGCGCCTCAAAGCCCAACTCTTCGAGTTCGGTTTTGATATTGTGAATACCAAGACGATGAGCGAGGGGCGCGTAAATTTCTAACGTTTCACGAGCAATACGACGCTTTTTATCTGGTCGAAGCGCGCCAAGCGTACGCATGTTGTGCGTGCGGTCAGCCAGTTTGATCAGAATGACGCGGATATCTTGCACCATGGCCAGAACCATCTTACGAAAGTTCTCAGCCTGAGCCTCTTTCCTATCGCGGAATTTGAGTTTGTCCAGTTTAGATACACCATCAACCAATTCTGCGACAGTGTTGCCGAATTTCTCTTCGAGATCTTCTTTAGTTACATCACAGTCTTCAATGACGTCATGCAGCAAAGCAGCTTGGAGGGTTTCGATATCAAGGCGCATTTCGGCCAAGATACGAGCCACAGCGACAGGGTGGATGATGTATGGTTCACCGCTAGAGCGGGTTTGCCCTTCATGGGCATCTCTCGCTACCACATAAGATTGACGCAGAGCCTCAATCTGAGGCTCTGTTAGGTATTCTTGGGCAACGTCTTTGAGGCTATCGAATAGATACAAATTATAGGCCCGGGAGGTTGTTGAATTCTAAAGTCAGAATTAACGGTTGTGAGCGATGCTGCTTACTGCCGCTAGCTCTGCCGCTTCTTGCTCTTGCTGTTCTTGACGTTCACGAGCGTCTAGAACTTCTTTAGTAATTAAACCTTCTTCGATTTCGCGTAGAGCGATAACCGTTGGCTTATCGTTCTCTTCTGGCACTAGTGCATCTTTACCGCCAGTTTGCATTTGACGAGCGCGGCGAGCCGCAATCAGTACTAGGTCGAAACGGTTGCCAACTTTTTCAACAGCGTCTTGAACAGTTACGCGTGCCATGAGGACTCCAAATAGTTAACTAAAATTTTAGAATGACGAGAAAGTATACAACCTAACTACTTTATTTACTAGCAATTAGACAAGCCACCGTTTGTGGACTTTCTCAGGTAGTTTATTGTGTTTTTCGCACTGGGCAAAAAACGGGAAATTCTTTATGTTTTACAGCGTGACTTTTTTGAAGTTACTCTGCTAACAACGCGTCAAGCATACCTTTATATTTAGCAGCTTGCTTTTCTTCCTTCAATCTTTCAGCACGCAAGATAGCTTTAAAATCCATCAAAGCGGTATCAAAATCGTCGTTTACGATCACGTAGTCGTACTCGTTGTAATGAGAGATTTCCGACTTGGCTTCAGCCATACGCTTTGCGATCACTTCATCGCTATCTTGACCACGAGTGTTCAAGCGACGCTCTAACTCACCGTTTGATGGTGGCAGGATGAAGATGCTTTTGGCTTCTGGCATTTGTTCACGGATTTGGCGTGCGCCTTGCCAGTCGATATCTAGAAAAACGTCGATACCTTTATTTAGTGTTTCTTCAATCCATACACGAGATGTGCCGTAATAATTACCAAACACTTCTGCGTATTCTAGGAAGTCACCTTTAGCGATCAGGGCTTCAAACTCATCTTTCGCTACAAAATGGTAGTGGACACCATTTTCTTCACCAGGTCGCATGTTGCGCGTGGTGTGAGACACAGACACTTTCATTGCGTAGGTTGGGTTGCGTTCCAACATCGCTGAGATCAAGCTAGATTTACCTGCGCCGCTAGGTGCAGATACGATATAGAGAGTACCTTTGCCCATTGTACTGTTCCACTTTTGATTGGATTGATTGAGTGCCGAAGGAAAGTTCGACATTCTTATAACGATAGCACTGGCATTGAGAAATCAACCACCAAAGGGGTGGATATTGGTGATAATCCCGCCAGAAAAATGGAGGCGAAGAGTATCATGATCTCTATTTTGTTACCAGTTGATCTTTCTGTCTGTGATCGTCCCAGATGAAATAGTTACTTACGCCAGAGTGTTCCTAAACAGCGAAGAAGGAGCGTGGTACAGGACTTACCATCCGCGCACTCTGTTATTAAAACCATTTCTACAACCGTTTAGTGTGCTGATTTTAGGTTTAGAGTCCCGATTTGGCTTGCGTGAGTGACTCTGGTTAAAAATAGGGGTTAATAAAGATAAAACGGAAAAAAGGGGAAGCTTTCACTTCCCCAGGCGTGCGACTGACTCACACTTAATCTTCGAATTATCCTTGAGACTCTAGGAAATTTATCCAAGGGCTAACGGTTGACCTGAATTTTGGCGATTGAGCAGCGCCTTTCATCGCCTGCAAGGCCTTTTGTGGTTGCTTAAGCTCGAAATAGGCCATCCCGCGAATGTATTCAAGTTCTGCCTTTTGCTCTTTAGAGGCACTGGATGCCGCGCTTTCTACAAAACGAGTTGCTTCAGAATACTGCTTGTCTTGTATCATTAAGCGAGCAATCTGAATTTGCGTTTTAGCAGAAGGAGCGAGGTTATATGACTTTTTATAAGCGAGAATTGATTTATCTAGCTCTTTAGCTTGCTGCCAGAAACTGGCTAGGCGGTCATAGTTTTCCTTCGTCTTTTCAATGTTTCCAGCTGCCATTTCCTTTTCAAGAGTTTTGGCTGCTTTATATGGAATACCTTGATAAGCCAAGAAGTTTACAAAGCGTAAATATTCCTTCTCTCCTTCTAGTTTCCCCATTTTGTAAACCATTTCTAGGGTGGCTAGAGAGTTGCGTTCTTGACCTAGCTCCATGTAGACACCAGAAAGTTGCATCCAGTAACGCTTTTTCTGAGGGTACTTTGAAGTCAGAGTTTTGAGTACACTGGCAACGCTTTTCAGCTGGCCTAACTCGTAGTGAGATGCAACGAGAATTAAGTACCAAGACTCACTTGGGCTCTTGCTCATCGCGATGGCTTTTTTGGTTGGCGGGATTGCATTTCTGTAATCTTCCAACTGAACATAAGCGCTCGCTAACGTGATATAAGCATGAGCTTGAGGCTTCTCTTTGGTTGTTTCTGCAACCTTGAACCATTCCTTCATCGTTTTTACAGACAACGTATACTTTTCTTCAGCTAGGTAAAGCTGAGCCAAGCTGTAGCGAACTTGTTGAGCAACAGGAACGGGAAGTGCGTCGAGCTGTAATGCTTCGGCAAAGTATTTTGCTGCTTGCACATAATTGTCTTGTAGCGAATACAAAAAGCCAGTCTGCTGAAGTAAAACTGCTCGGTCGTATTTTTTCGAACTTGTGCTTTCTAAAGCGCTTGCTAGTTTTTCTTTTGCTGCTGAATATTTTTCAGTTGCGATCAACTCTTGCACTTTGTTAACGGTTCGAAATGTCCGATCTGATAACTGAGGAGCTTCTTTTGCCATCGTAGGAGCGGCCATTGCCACTCCTGCGAAGAGAATTAAAGAAGCCACTTTGCTTTTCCATAAACTTTTCATCGTGACTCCTTAATTGGTTGAGAACTCTATTTCTTGCGATAGGCGCGAGCTAACAGGTTTCCCGTCAACCAATTTTGGTTTAAATGTCCATTTAGAGACTGTTTTTCTTGCCGCTCGACCGAGGCCTAAGCGTCGTGGTTGCTCTTTAAGAACTTTGATGTCCTCTACGGCACCACGTGCGTTTACAGTAAACTCTAATAAGACGACCCCTTTTTCTATTCCTGCTTTCGCAGCCTTCCTAGGCATTTGAGGTTGGAATGTCGCTAGAGGTGTTGGACCTCCGCTACCCGCGAGTTGCGCACCTCCACCCTGGCTATAATGTCCAAGCACCGAACCACCTGTAACATTTACGGGTAGGTCAAGCTTTGGCATATCCATTGGGGTCTGCTCCATCACCGGTTTTACTGTCGCTGTCACTTTCATTTCTGGCGGCGGCGGCGGACGCTTAGGCGGTGGTGGCTTTGGAAGTTCGCGTTTTTTCTCCTGTATTTTTTCGTCTGGTTTAATGCGAATAAACTCGACCATACGCAGGTCATCATTCGACACTAACTCGTGGCGCTCTTTGTTTACTAGCTTGTCCATCCCCCAGAACAACCCGAGGGAGACAATGAGCGCCAGTGCAATTGAGGCCAGATACCGCATAAGCTTAATCCTTATTGGTTGCGGCAATGGAGATGCTTTCTACACCTGCCATTTTGATCTGGTCCATAACCTTCACTACTACGCCAGCATTTGCTTCTGTGTCGGCTTGGATAACAACTGCGCCATCAGGGCTTTCTGCACGAAGACGTTCAATATTCGCGCGAACCGCGTCCACTTCGATGCGGCGTTTATCAACCCAAACATCACCCGCCGCACCAACTGCGACCATGATGTTACCTTTTTTCACGGTTTGCGCAGAGCTTGCCGTCGGGCGGTTTACTTCTAGACCAGCTTCTTTTACGAACGATGTTGTTACGATAAAGAAGATCAACATGATGAATACGATGTCGAGCATCGGTGTCATATCGATAGCGGTTTCATCACTGCTATCACTGCTATAGCGTCTTTTCATGACCTATACCTCTAATTCCATTTACTCAGGCAATATGCTTTAGCTTATCTTCCAGCTTTTGCGTTGTGACTTTGGCTAAATGATCAAGACGTGAACTAAAGAACAGTCCTGATAGAGAAGCCACCATCCCGGCTAACGTTGGGATTGTTGCCTTTGAG
This sequence comes from Vibrio sp. 1401, assembly GCF_033340295.1. Taxonomy (NCBI): domain Bacteria; kingdom Pseudomonadati; phylum Pseudomonadota; class Gammaproteobacteria; order Vibrionales; family Vibrionaceae; genus Vibrio; species Vibrio sp. 1401. The sequence goes on along the minus strand of NZ_JAWOWF010000053.1, from coordinate 22,644 downwards.
ATCCCCGAGGCCATTGCTCGAGGGCTTCCTGTTCCTGTTACCGCTAAGATGTCGAATACTTGGATCATGCCAACAACGGTGCCGAGCAAACCCAGTAAGGGACAAAGCGCAATCAATACTTTCACGATTGGCAGGCCCTTTTTATTCTCAATGTCCTGACGAGAAACAATTTCTTGTCGGATCATCTTAGCGTTCCAGCTCTGGTGCTCTGATCGCCCCTGCCATGAGCCAACGGCTTTTTTCATGGCTTTTGGAGCGACGGCAGCAAAATAGAACCAACGTTCTAACAATACTGCCCAAAGCATAAAGCTGAGGATGAAGATGGCGACGAGTACATCGCCACCCATTCCCAAGAAGCGCCTAATTGATTCAAGTTCTCCAACTAACCACCACATAACGCCTCCTTAGCTTTCGGCTTTATGTAGTTTTTCCTGATAGCGAGCGATGAAGCCTGCACTCTGTTCTTCAAGAGTTTGAACCAAACGACGACCTTTACTGTGTACGATGGTGTACAGGAACAGTAGAGGAATTGCGACAACCAGACCAAGCATCGTAGTAACAAGTGCTTCAGAGATACCGCCAGCCATTAGCTTAGGATCACCTGTACCAAATAGTGTGATTGCTTGGAACGTACCGATCATACCCATAACCGTACCCAGTAGACCTAGAAGTGGTGCTACAGAAGCGAACAGTTTGATTGAGCTGATAAAGCGTTCAATGCTCGGTGCGTTACGTAGGATGATTTCGTCCAGTTTCGCTTCAAGATCTTCAAGGTTGTCACCTTTGTGTTCTTGGTAAGCTTGGATAACTTCACCCAGAGGGTTACCAGGAATCACGGTTTCTGATTTCGCTTGCTTACGCATTTTACCGCCAATCACTTGAAGGCGTAGGAAGCAAACTAGAGCAATGATAGCGCCAACTGCACCCATACCAAGGATGACGTAACCTACAATGCCACCTTGATCAATACGTTCTTGAACGGTAGGGCTTTGTACAAGTAGAGACAGAATTACACCACGGGATGGGTCAATAAACAGTGGCTCATAGCTGTTTGACGCTGACTCAAAGCCTGCAACATGACGTGTAATATTGGTGCGAGGCTGTCGAGAGAGTTCTTCGAACTTACCTGTTTGAGGTACATAAGTAACGTACTTACCATCGGCAATCGCGTTAAATTCACCGACAAGAGTAACATCGCGAACCGCTTCTTTACCTTCGCCATAAACAACCGTTGCTTGGGTTGTTGCTGTCTCGCCTGAGGCAACCACTTGTTGAAGAATGGTATGCCAGAATGCTTCTAGCTCTTGTGTTGATGGCAGTTCTTTGCTTTCAGCCAGTTTCGTTAGTAGAGCGTCACGCTCTGGGAACTGAACAGCGTTTTGAGAGGCAGCAAATAAACCCTTAAACTCGCCCGCATATTGGCGGACCACACCAAACATTTCGCCCAAAGTACCAGAGCGAACACGTAAGGTTTCTGTTAGTTCAGTCAGCTGCTTATCGTTTTCATCAAATGTCGCTTTAAGTTGATCGCCCAGTGCTTGCTGTGAAGCTAGCTCTTCACGAGCCTGTTGCAATAATGCCGCTTGCTTATCTCGGTTGTTCTTGAACTCAGCTTCACGGGCTTTGTTCTCTTTTGACTCAACGATGCTTTCTGATTTTACGTTTTTGAGTAGTTCAGATAGGTTTTTAGGCGTTTCTGCTTGTACGCCTGAAGCCATAAATAAGCTCGCTAGTAGACCAGCGGCTAGAGTTTTGAATCCTTTCATCTCTTATTCCTCCCCAGCATATACAGGCAATTTGATTAGCGCTGGTGGCGCTTGCTTCTTCGCGATACGAAGGCCTTGCTGTACCGCTATGCGGTAGCTTTCCGGTAATGTTTCCCATTGACGTGTTTGTTGGTTCCACATACCTGTTTCACCACCGTCTGGAGATTGGAATAAAAGCGCCGTGCGACCAATACGTAGGAAATCGTAAGTCACGGTTTCCCCATTTCTATCTAGGCTAGCTTTGTAAGATTCAATTGAGCGAGAGAAGCCTTCTTCAATTTGGTAGGCTTCCATCACTTTACGGAATTTCTCAGAAGTCGTTACGTCGGCGCGATCCATGAGACGACGCAGTTCTTGGACACGTTTATTACGTTCTTTTTTCTGGAAAGGCAGATCGAGAGTCACAAACTCATCGAGTGCATCGATCATTTTAAGTGTTAGTGGCACTACTTCTGTTGCCGTTTGATCGATCTGAGCAATTTGGTTATTTAATGAGTCCAATTCACCTTGCTGTGATTGAACCATACGGTTAATTTGCTCGTTGTAGACTTTCATGCTGTCGATTTGACGTAGTAAGCCTTTGTATTCTGCCAACATGCCTTCAGTACTTTCGGCATAATTGTCGATTTTTTGTTGCGAAGCTTCTGAAGATTGATTTGCTTTTGCTTGTGTGGAAACGACAGCACCAGAGTTGGCCGCTATAGAGCTACTACTGATAGTAAGCAATGCTGCAGCTATGGCACTGAGACCAAATTCCTTGAATTTCATGGTTGCATCCTTGTCAGTGTTTTAGTCAGTCGAAAAGGGCGCGGAAAACCCGCGCCAAATATTTTTTAGAAGTCGTATGATGCCTCGACGTATAGCTGACGTCCGATTGGATCGTCATACCCAGTTGCATAGAATGGAGAGGTATCGCTTAGAGGATCTGCAGGCGGTACTTTGTCAAACATGTTGATAGCACCAAGAGTTACACGACCACTCTCGTTGAATTGGTAAGAAGCCGTTAGGTTCCACGTTGTCATACTAGCGATTTCTGCTTTGTAACCCGCTTTTTTAGCAGAATCACAGTCATCAAAGTAGTAACGGTTTGCGTAGCTTGAACACATACGGTCGCGGTATTTACCAAATAGGTTGATAGCGACATCTTCATATGCCCAGCCAAGATTTAACGTTGCGGTGTATTCAGGCATGAAATCTCTTTCATCCGTTACAGGCTCGCTGTCGTTTTCTTGATATTCAGCAATCAAGATCTTCGTTACAGCAACACGCGTGTTAAATGAGCCGAACTCATTAGTGTCGTATGCGTATTTGATCGCTAGGTCAATACCAGAACGCTCTTCATACGACTGGTTCACTGGACCATAGGATACCGACTTGATGGTGCCATCTGGGTTACGAACGACTTCAGTACCTGGGTATTTACCTGGATCGTTAATTACGTCTTGGTAAGTTGGTGCTGTTACGACGTCTTCCATCTTGATGTGGTACCAGTCAACGGTTACACCAAGATCATCCACAGGCTCCCACGCTAGGCCCAAGTTAATGTTTGTACTTGTTTCTTCTTTCAGCTCTGAGTTAGGTCCATTAAGTGTATCGAAGTACTGAGTATCACACTCTGGGTACTTGTCTTTATCTTGTGGGCCGCTACCACCAGCGTTGGCACAAAGCACAGGGTCAAAACCAGAACCAAAGCCTCGAGTTTGATCACCAAATAGTCGCTTCAAGTCTGGAGCTCGGAAGCCTAGACCGTAGCTACCACGTAGCAATAGGGTGTCAGTAGGACGGTACGCTAGGGCTACTTTAGGAGTGAATGCGCCACCAGTTGCCGAGTCGTCGAAGTAGTGGTCGTAACGACCAGCGACAGTCATTTCTAAATCTTCAATGATAGGAATAAGAGCTTCAACACCAAGACCAATCTGATCACGGTCACCGCCGCCTGATGTTCCACCTAGGCCAGAGAAACCACCAGCTGCTGTTGTAGCATCAATCGTCTCATTGTAGTCAGTACGGTTCCATTCACCATAAACAGCAAAGCCAGACATACCTGCAGGAAGTTCAACCAAATCACCAGCCAGTGAGCCGTTAACAGAGTAAAGCTTTGAGTAGGCTTCTTTGCTTGAAGTGCCGCTGTATTTGTCTACAACGTCTTGAGAGATAGGCCCTAGAAGATCGACATCACCATTTTGTACAGCTTGGTCGAGAGTTAGGAAGATTGCTGGGTTGCTTGTTTCAACGCTTTGCTCAGAGTAACCAGCGGATAGGTCCCAATCATACGTATCAGCAAGCAGGCCGTTCAAGCCTAAGGTTAAGCCAAAAGAATCGGCTTCAGTGTTACTTTCGCGTGGTCCAAATTCGACCATACGGCGAGTGTATTCGCCTTCGCCGCGGAAGTGAGTGGCATCAACTTCAACGCTGTAAGGGTTAGGTTCGAATTCAGATTCTGTAGACTTGTAGCCAAAACGGGCTTCTGCCATGGCAGTGACATTGTCGTTAATGTCCATTTCACCACGTAAAAGTAGGTCTACTTGTTTATTTTCTGGTTTTAATGTTCGGTACGCAGAACGGTTAACACCACACTTTCCATCCGCTCGTTCAATCGCGGCATCACCAACGACTTCTTTACATGAAGAACCAGCATCAGCTGGTGTTAGAAGTGTTCCGTTGGCGCCTTCAAAGTTTGCACCGTAGCTAGAGTAGCCACTTAGCTGAGAACGGCTAGAACCGTCATCGCCAGCCCAATCATCTCGGTCAGATTGCTTTAGCATTTCGTTGCCCGCAAATTGGCCAACGAAGAGAATACGTTTGTCGTCAAAGTTTTTGCCAGCTACAACGTCTAAACGACCATTTTGGTAACCACCATCCGTCGCGTCACCCGCGCGTACTTTTACAGAAACGCCATCAAAGTCTTTCTTTAAAATGAAGTTTACGACACCACCGATTGCGTCGGAGCCGTAGATAGCAGAACCTGAGTCGGTCATTACTTCAACACGCTCAATAGCGGCGACAGGGATTTGGCCGATATCTTGGAAGTTAGATGTACCATTTTGTGCTAGCGGGTATTGAGGAAGACGACGGCCATCAATAAGAATCAATGTGCGCGACGCGCCAAGGCCACGTAAGTTGACTGACTGCGCTGCTGGTGTAAACGAGAAAGAGTCTGTTTGAGCCATTACACCACCTGTGTTTTGGGTCAAACTGTTCAATACGTCTTGCGCGCTGTTAAAGCCTTTAGACTCAATGTCTTTACTATTAATAACAGTAACTGGTGAAGGACCTTCCATATCCGTCGTGGAGATACGCGAACCAGTAACTTTCATCTTTTGAAGTTTTTCAACTTGCTGCTCTTCTGCCAGTGCTGTTGCTGGGGCTGCAACTGCTGCTGTCCCCAAAGCAAGGCTTATCGCAACAGATAAAGCGGTTGTGTTTTTATACATCCTTGTTGCTCCGATTATTATTATTTCCTATGTCAGGCCGCATAGCGGCCAAATGTGACGTTAATATTTCGTTAACGTTCGGCCAATGTATAACCGAGATGAAAAAAGGAAGTCAAACCAGTGGTAAACGGGGATGCTTAAATGTAAAAAAGATGTAAATAACTAGACTTTATTTAAAAGGCGGAATAAAAAACCGAGTAAGGTTTATGAATCGAGATTAAATTTCAATAAAACACCGTATTTTGTGTTTCTTATAAACTTTAATGACTTATCTTGCCTATGGTTTTTTAGTGGGTAATTGAATCTGGAAAAAGATATTTTTCCAGTGAATTGTTCTGAGATGAGTTTTATATCGAATCCATACTTTGTTAGCTCGAACTTATTAGGTGGTATCAAAATATGATACCCATTGCGGTTAAAGGGCTCACTCGTATTTTTAGGTCAAATATAACCTTGGATTATGTGTCTATTTATGTGTTTAGGGTGCATTTTTATGTAGGGTTTTGGCTCTAAACAGCCTAGATTGATATTCTGTATGAATTATTTTTGTGGTTTTTTATAATTTTTTACAAAAACATTTCTGTTTTTCGACATCGAAGGAAGTTTGTCATGTTTTGGTTTCAAACACTTGAAGCTGATGTGGATTCAAGATAAATATGACGCTGAAATTATTGCAGTAGTAGAAAAGTCTAGCTCTTGAGGCGCAGGGAGTGTGCTTCAACAGTTTTAGTTACTACGAGATAAATATGCACCATTTTGGGCGGAAAATATCCTCTTTCACTCCGTTTGAACTGGACAGTAGACAAGGAGCAAGTTGTATATGCTGTCGTACTTTTTACGCCGTTTGGCGTTGGTTATCCCAACGTTTCTCGGGATAACTATTCTCATCTTTGCTATCACTCGTTTCGTGCCTGGCGGACCTGTTGAACGCATGTTGTCACAAATGCAGTCTCAGGGGGACGGCGCCGCATCAATGACGTCTGCGGGTGGTAATACGGCCCTTTCTGACGATCAAATCGCGGAGCTGAATGCGTTTTATGGCCTAGATAAACCTGTAACGGAAGCGTACGTCGAGTGGTTAAGTCGTTTGGTAATGCTAGATCTTGGCGAGTCGACGCGTTACTACGAGCCTGTCTCGGACATGATCGCAGAGCGTTTGCCAGTGTCGTTGTTTTATGGCGGCATGACCTTCTTTATTAGTTATTTTATCTCGATTCCTCTTGGTTACTATAAGGCGCTCAAGCACGGTTCTGTGTTTGATTCCGCCTCTTCAGTACTCATTTTCGTAGGCTACGCGCTACCAGGTTATGTGGTGGGTGTATTGCTGATCACGTTATTTAGTTATCACTTGGAATGGTTTCCGATGGGAGGCTTTGTCGGCGATGACTTCGACGATTACGAAACCTTCTTTGAACGCGCTAAAGACATTATGTGGCATGCGGTGTTGCCTTTGATCTGTTACCTCATTGGTGATTTTGCCACGCTGACGATGACAATGAAAAATAACCTGATGGAAAACCTTTCCTCAGATTACATCCGCACCGCAATTGCGAAAGGATTACCTTTCAAAAAAGCAGTTCGTAAGCACGCGTTGCGTAACAGCTTAATCCCGATCGCGAGTCACTTTGGTAACTCTTTGTTGTTCTTCATGACCGGTGCCTTCCTGATTGAAGTTATCTTCAATATTGATGGCATTGGCTTATTAGGTTACGAATCAATCATGGAGCGTGATTACCCTGTTGTTATGGGTATTGTCGCCATTAATGCGTTGTTACTGCTCATTGGTAACATCATTTCAGATATTTGTGTTGCTTTAGTCGACCCACGTGTGAAGTTTGGAGCGTAACATGATTAAAGTTAGTCCATTAACTCAAAAGAAAATTCGTCACTTTAAAGAGATCAAACGAGGCTATTGGTCGTTTGTTGCTCTTTCTATCATGTTGATCCTTTCTCTATTCGCCGAACTTTTGATCAACAGTAAAGCGCTAGTCGTCAAGTACGATGGTAGCTACTATTTTCCTGTTGTCAGTGACGTACGTTTAGGTAGCGAATTCGGCCAAGAGTCATCCAGTGAAGCCGATTATCGTGTACTGCAAAAAGCGTTTGAGGCTGAAGGGGGCGACAACTTTGTTATTTTGCCGCTTGTGCCGTGGAACCCATATGAACAAGATTTTAGTGGTGATTTCCCGCCAACAGCACCTAGTGCCGAAAATAAGCATTATTTAGGTACAGATGTGATAGGTCGCGATATTTTGGCGCGACTCGTCTACGGATTCAGAACGGCGATGGGATTTGCGTTGCTTACGATGGCCATTTCCTACGCGATCGGTACTGCAGTCGGTTGTGCTATGGGTTTTTGGGGCGGTAAATTTGACTTGTTTGTACAGCGACTTATCGAAATCTGGTCAATGGTACCGTTTTTGTACGTCATAATGATTCTTGTTTCAATCGTTCAACCGACGTTTGCTCTCTTTGTCGCTATTAACGTGCTTTTCACTTGGATGGGGATGACATGGTACATGCGGACCATGACCTATAAAGAAGCGGCACGAGAATACGTAATGGCGGCACGTGCTTTAGGGGCATCGACTGGACGTATCTTGTTTAATCACATCTTGCCAAATACGATGGTGATGATTGTAACCCTAGCACCTTTCACTATTGCAGCTAACATCACAGCATTGACTGCTCTCGATTACCTAGGCTTAGGCTTGATGCCACCAACACCAAGTTGGGGGGAATTACTGCAACAAGGTAAGTCAAACTTAGATTCGCCATGGATTGTTGCGTCAGTAGTGACTTCTATTGTTCTGGTTCTGGTAATGGTGACCTTTATTGGTGAAGCCATTCGAGCGGCTTTCGACCCGAAAAAATTCACACGCTATGTTTAAGCGAGCATTGTGAGCAAAACATAAAAAAGGGAAGTTTTATGAAGAAATTATTTTTAGCGTCCACGCTGAGCGCCCTGAGTTTTGGTGCAATGTCAGCAACGCTTCCGACTGACTTAAACTGGCAAACAAACTGGGATGAGCCTCAATATGGTTCTCCAGAAGCGAAACGTGGAGGGACTTATCGCACCTTTATGTCAAGTTTCCCGCAGACGTTACGTAGTGTTGGTCCAGACGCTAATGCAGGGCTACGTTCTTTTATCTTAGATGAAACACCAGGCTTGGTGGTCCGCCACCCAGATACTTTAGAGTTCATACCTGAGCTTGCTAACGAGTGGGCGTTAGCAGGTGACAACAAAACGGTCTATTTTAAACTCAACCCTGAAGCCAAATGGTCGGACGGCAAACCTGTGACTGCCGACGATTTCGTGTTCATGCTGAAGTTTTATCGTTCCAAGGACATCTTGGAACCTTGGTACAACGATTACTACAACAAAACGATTGCGGATGTTATCAAGTACGACACTCATACGTTTGCTGTTAAGGCGGCGAAAGAGTTCAATCCGGAAGAGTTGCTGTTACGAATGGGGGCTCTGCGCCCACGCCCCGCACATTTTTATGCTAACCCTTCAAAAGATGAAAATGGTGACGGTATACATGACAACTTTGTCCGCTACTACAATTTTAAAAGTGAACCAACGACCAGTGCATACTACCTAGATGACATTAAAAAAGGTAAAAGTGTTACCTTCAAACATGTCGGTGAAGACTGGTGGGGTTACAGCAATAAGTATTATCAACATCGTTATAATGTCGACAAAATCCGCATCACAGTGATTCGCGACAGTGATATCGCGATGAAGCACTTTGAGAAAGGGAAGCTGGACGCATTTGGTCTTGTTTTACCAAGCTTATGGCATGATAAATCGAATACGGAACCTTACCAAAAGGGATACATTCAAAAGTTCTGGGGTTACAACCAATTTCCAGTTGGGGCTGGTGGTGTATGGATGAACACCGCGATGCCTTTGCTGGATGATTTAAACATTCGCAAGGGCATTACTTACGCGATTGACTTTGATGGCATGATAGAGAATGTCATGCGTGGCGACTACTCCCGTAAACCGAACCCGACCGGTTATGGTCATGGTAAATACACCCTACCAGATGCTAAGGCACCGAAGTTTGATCCCGCAAAAGCGGCCGAGGCATTCGAAGCCGCAGGTTTTAACAAAATTGGTTCTGATGGTATTCGTGTTAATGATAAAGGTGAGCGCTTAAGCTTCGAGCTGACCTACGGAACACCTGTTCATACTCCTCGTATTGCATTTTTGCGTGAGCAAGCCAAGCTAGCAGGGCTGGATATTGAGCTCAAGTTAGTTGATGGCTCATCTATGTTCAAATACGTACGTGAGAAAAAGCACGATTTGGCTTTCTTAGATATGGGTACGTCTGAGATCCCAACGTATTGGGAGTACTTCCATTCAGTCAATGCGAACAAGCCGCAAACTAACTCTTTCACAAACTACAGCACGCCTGAACTGGATGAAAAGATCATCGAGTATCGTTTTGGCATGGATATGGATAAAAAGATCCAGCTAGGTCATGAGATTCAGCGTGACATCATTGATGCTCACGTTATCGTCCCAGGCTACATGGTTCCTTACGTCCGCTATGGTCACTGGCGCTGGTTAAAGTTTCCAGATAAGCCAATGAATCGCATGACAGAGGCGCTGTTCAGTGGTGCAATCATAGGCGATGGCACTTACTGGATTGATAGTGATATCAAAAAAGAAACGAAACAAGCGATGAAGTCAGGCAAAGCTTTTGAACCTGTTGTTGTCGTAGATGACACTTATAAGCTGTAAGGATTGGTTATGGAAAACGATGTAATCCTAAGTGTTAAAGATCTCGAAGTTGAATTCACCACCGATGATGGACCAGTGAAGGTGCTGCATGGTGTGAACTTTGATGTGAGAGCTGGACGTACACTCGGTCTGGTGGGAGAGTCAGGCAGTGGTAAGAGCGTAACCTCAATGTCGATCATGGGGCTTTTACCTAAGCCATATGGCAACATCATCAAAGGTGAAGTGAATTATCGCGGCACCAACCTAGTTGATTTGCCTGCGGAAGAGATGTACGCCATGCGTGGCGATCGCATTTCGATCATCTTCCAAGATCCGATGACGGCGCTCAATCCAGTACACACTATTGGTCGTCAAATATGTGAAGTGCTTGAACTCCATCGACCAGAGCTCGACAAAAAGGAGCGGGAGGCTTTCTCGATTGAGATGCTGGCAAAAGTCAAAATCCCAATGCCAGAGAAGCGATTGAATGAGTATCCCCATAACCTATCTGGCGGTATGCGCCAGCGTGTCATGATCGCGATGGCGTTGGCCTGTAAGCCGGACATTCTGATTTGTGATGAACCGACTACGGCGTTGGATGTTACGGTTCAGGCGTCTATCCTTGAACTGATGAACGAGCTTCAGGAAGAAACGGGCATGGCGATGATCTTCATTACTCACGACCTCGGGGTTGTGGCAGAAGTGTGTGATGATGTTGCCGTGATGTATGGTGGGCGTATTGTCGAAAAAGCAGAAATTTTTGAGTTGTTTGATAACCCACAGCACCCATACACAGAGCGTTTGATGGGGTTGATGCCGAGCTTAGATAATGAGCCGAAGCAGATGATCGATATCAAGCCTATTGATGCCAGTATGTTTGCCAGTTAACTGGGCAAAGTGAACGAGTCATAAAAGAGGATGTTATGGCAAAAGAAGTATTAAGAATTGAAAATCTTAAGCAGCACTTTGTTTCTGGTAAAGGGCTGTTCAAGAAAGGCTACACCATCAAAGCGGTAGACGGAGTTTCACTGTCTGTTTCTGAAGGTGAAACACTGGGGCTAGTTGGTGAGTCAGGTTGTGGTAAAAGCACCCTTGGTCGCACGATCTTAAAGTTATACGAGCCAACAGAAGGTAAGATTTTCTTTGAAGGTAAAGACATCACTAAACTGTCTGTTAAAGAGATGCGCTCGCTGCGTAAAGACATGCAAATCGTCTTTCAAGACCCAATGGAGTCACTCAATCAGCGTCATACCATCGGTATGATTCTGGAAGAACCGTTTGTTATTCATAAAATTGGCACGCCAACAGAGCGTAAACAGTGGGTAAAAGAGCTTTTAATCAAAGTGGGATTACCAGAAACGGCAGTAAACCGTTATCCACATGAATTTTCAGGCGGACAACGGCAGCGTATCGGTATTGCTCGCGCGATTGCATTGAAGCCTAAATTACTGATTTGTGATGAATCGGTATCTGCGTTAGATGTGTCGGTACAGGCGCAAATCTTGAACCTATTGCTACAGCTGCAACAAGAAATGAACTTGGCGATCATATTTATCTCTCACGATCTCTCGGTGGTGAAACATGTTTCTGACAAAGTTGCCGTGATGTATTTTGGTAAAGTGGTAGAAGCAGGCAGTGCTAAAGAAATTTATGCAAACCCGCAAAACGAATACACCAAAAAACTCCTATCTGCGATTCCGATCACTCACCCTAAATATCGGAAGAAAAAGCGCGTAGCTGAAAAAAAGCAGCAAGTGGCGTAAGTGATGCCACAGGTCCTATAACACAAAAGCGCTCCGCCAAATAAGCGGAGCGTTTTTATAAGCAAATGCCAGGACTTGGAGTCGATTTGCACTGATGTTTATTCTGATTGATTGAAGATCGTTGCATGCTAAACTCAAGGCCTATTTTCTTTGTTTGGATAATGGACCATGCCGTCGAATTTACCGAAATCCTTTAGTCGACCTTTCCTGAAAATCTTCCATATTTTGGAGGCGGTGTTATTAGTCTCTATTACCTTGGCGACGTTGTACGCCATGATGCAAGAGTTTGTGCACGTATTTGTAGAGAAGCGTGTCTTACTCACGGATATTCTGTTGATGTTTATCTATCTGGAAGTGCTCGCCATGGTGCAGCAGTTCGTGATGAACGGTAAAATTCCGGTACGCTATCCTATCTATATCGCGATGATGGCAATCGCCCGCTATATCACACTCGGAATGAAAGAGCTGGATGCAGTTTTGGTTGTGTGGTTATCTCTGGCTGCGTTTATTTTGGCTGCGGCTACTTTGCTGATCAGAATTGGGCACCATTATTGGCCCTACGTTGATAACAGAACCTTGGAAAAAGACGAATAAAAGAAAGCCCCGTACTAGCGGGGCTTTCTGTTTCAATACTCGATGACTTTTAGATCATTCAGTGTTTAAGAACTGGTTTTTTAAAATTCCTTTAATATCAATGATTTGATGGTGTTATCTTGTGGTTTTTATATTTTTAATCACCACATTACCCACCGATTGGTACTTTATAGATATAACTTTTGAGTGAGTCGTTTTTACTTTGTTTGTTTTTATACATATCTTTGTCTGCTCTCTCTATTAGTTGCTTTGCATCTAAATGTTCAGGCTCTCTTGCCTTATGGTACACGTAAGATCCAACTGAAACAGAAAGGTAGAAATGCTGTCCATCAATACGTATTGGCTCCTGAAGCTTAGTTCTTTTTTGTAAGCAGTTACACCAACTCGTGGTTTTTTGATGGTCGTAGTTTGGGAGGATGGCAATGAATTCATCTCCTCCAAACCTAGCTATCGTCTGCTTTGGTAGTTGCATTTTTTTCAAGATATTACCTAGTCTCTCAATCATTCTATCTCCGACAACGTGACCAGCAGAGTCGTTAATTTTCATCAACTGATCTAAATCGATAAATACCAGTGAGAAAGTTCCAATATCATTGTCTTGAATTAGAGACTCTATGTGTGTAATGCCTTGAGCACGAGAAGATAAACCAGTCAAAAAATCAACACTTAAACGCTTCTCTAAGAGTAAAACTCTATTTGTAAGTTTTTGATTTTCAATCTCTAAGTCTGAAATTTTTTTTAGTATGTTTTTAAGTCCAACATTATTAGGGAGGGACATGTTTTGTTCATCAATAAGAGAAATGCTACGGGCATGAGTGTTGCCTTTACTTTTTGACATATCGTTACCTTCAATATCTTGATTGATATTAGGTTACTTTGTAATGCGGCAAGTTATGTCGTAGTAGGTGATTAAATGAATCTATTGCTGGAAACATTTTAGCTGCGACATGATGTGTCGCATTCAAACGTAGACAGTGGCATTAGTAGTGGAGTTTTATTGTTGATTTTATTAATTTGTATTTCACTTATCTATGTAAGTTATCTAAGTGTAAGCAAAATTAATAATCTTTATTGGTAGCCTATTGGTGCTCAAAAATAACTTTTATAGTCGATCATTAAGGGTATGTCAGTTATGAGTGCAATGAGCTCAGAAGCATGGTTTTTAAAGGTTATCTGTTTTAGTCGTATTGATAGATTGTTTAACTACAAAATAAACAACGTGAATTAACAGTTGGTAAGGAGTCATTATGGGATTTTTCGATTCATTGGTTAGTGCAGGGAAATCGGCAGTTAAGGCAGTGAGTGACGCAGCTTTAACTCAAACCTTAGAACAATGGGAAAAGGTAAATCGAGCACCAAGTGAGCGCGTCAGAGATTACTATGATAGAAATAATCAGCAAGACAAAAATTCGCCTTTAAAAAGGGCTCTTGCTATTGCTGCATTACAAGACGGTAATCTATTTGCAAAAGATCAGGCAGCAAAAAAAGCCCTGCTTAATCTTAGAGAAAAAATAGCTTTTGAAAATGACCGGAAAGCACAAAGCTTGATTAGAGCTATAGATAATTTAGAGCGATAATATTATTACTTTTCGCTACCCTCTCATGAGCACAAGGTTATGGGAGGGATAACGTGTAGTGGTACGGTGAATTTGGCCACCTGATTAGAGGTGTTAAGATACACCTCATAGCATGACAGGTGAAACTATGACCAAGCGTACCAGACGCACTTTCAGTGCGGAATTCAAACTCGAAGCAGCGCAACTTGTTCTCGACCAAAACTACACCGTTGTTGAAGCCGCAAAAGCCATGGGTGTGGGTAAATCGACAATGGATAAGTGGGTAAGGCAGCTCAAGCAAGAAAGAATGGGAGTAGCACCTCAAGCCTCACCAATGACACCAGAGCAAATTGAGATACGAGAGCTGAAGAAGAAACTTGCACGCCTTGAAGAGCACAATGAAATATTAAAAAAGGCTACAGCTCTCTTGATGTCGGACTCACTGAACAACTCTCGATAATCGAGAAACTCAGGCAGAGCTTTAACGTAACAACCCTGTGTCATGTGTTCAGTGTCCACCGCAGCAGTTACAAATACTGGCGTTGTCGCCCTAAGCGTGTTTCTCCAGAGTTGGTGAAGCTAAAAAGTCTTATTAAAGAAGTTCATACGGCAAGCAACGGCTCTGCTGGTGCGAGAAGCATTGCCGACATGGTGACAGCTCAAGGTATAAAACTGACACGTTATCGAGCTTCTAAGATAATGAAATTATTAGGGCTGGTAAGCTGTCAAACACCGAAGCACCGATATCGAAAGGCATCACAAGAGCACGTAGAGATCCCAAACCATCTGTCTCGACAATTTGCCGTTACCGCTCCCAACCAAGTCTGGGTCGGTGATGTGACGTATGTCTGGACGGGACAGCGCTGGATGTATCTTGCTGTTGTCATCGACCTGTTCGCGAGAAAGCCAATTGGTTGGGCGATGTCAGTATCGCCTGATAGTAAGTTGACAGGGAAAGCACTCTCTATGGCGTTTGAATCACGAGGTAAGCCCAAAGGCGTGATGTTCCACAGCGACCAAGGAAGTCATTACACCAGTCGTACTTATCGGCAACTGTTGTGGCGTTATCAAATCAAGCAAAGCTTATCTAGGCGAGGTAATTGCTGGGACAACAGTCCGATGGAACGGTTCTTCAGAAGCTTAAAGACAGAATGGATACCAGTGTCGGGTTATCGGAGTTTTAGCGAAGCGAGAGAACATATAACTCGATACATCACGGGCTACTACAGCCAACTCAGGCCACATCAATATAATGGTGGTCTAACACCCAATGAGTCTGAACGACTGTATTGGGAAAACTCTAAAACCGTGGCCAATTTTAGTTGACCACTACAAACGACATCAACTTAGCCCCTCCTCCGATGTTTCGATCTCATTCTCCTATAACGTGCTGACTTTGTAGCTGACGGTCGCTAACTTACCTCTGAGATCAGTATACCGAAGTAAAATTCGTTATTTTTTGAACTTTTTCTGGTTGATATTTGTGCGACACAACTTGTCGCTGGAATCAAATATAATTTGTGTGCATTAAGTCACATGATGGATTGGTTTCACATGTATAGTATCGATGTTCTCATTTATGGAACGAATGTCACGATAGATTTAAACAACGGAATAACTTGGCTTTGTCGAAAAGAAAAAGTACACAAGACTCATTAGTTCTTGTGCTTGAAATACTTAAACGAATCCCTAAGCACAGAAAGATAACGGCTCTAGAAATACGAGAGCAATTAGAAGTAATAGGCATTTCGCGAGATATAAGAACAATACAACGCAATCTAGAGATGTTGAGTGAACACTTTCCCATAGATAGGGATACTCGCTCTAAGCCTTATGGGTACAGTTTTGATAGAAATAGTCACGCACTAGGAGTGAGCTCACTTAATGCTCATGAATCTTTACTCTTGGCGTTAGCAGAGAAGCACCTAAAGTTACTGCTACCAAAAGATGTAATGCAGTCACTAAGACCTCACTTTACAGAGGCTAGGTATAACCTCGAGTTTGACCCTAAAAACCATAAAGATCGTGTGTGGAAAGATAAAATCAAAGTAGTGCGAGAGTCTCAACCTCTTCTAGCGCCAAAAATTGATAACAAAGTTTTGGAAAATATAAGTAAGGCATTGTATGAAGATCGTTTATTGACCGTAACCTATCACAATGCCAATAAGCAAGTTAGAACATCTACAGTTATGCCGCTCGGCCTTGCACAGCAAGGAGTTCGACTTTATCTAGTGTGCCGGTTTGACGGGTTCAACAATGAAAGAAGCTTAGCCGTTCATCGTATAAATGATGCGATAGTTTCGTCATTTAACTTCAAGAGACCGGAGAGCTTTTCGTTGGCTAAATACGATTCTGACGGAAGGTTTGGTTTTGGCGAGGGAGAGTTGTGTCGAGTTCAGTTTGATATCGATAAACAGGCTGGATACCACCTTGTTGAGACACCGCTATCGGAAGACCAGATCATAGAAGAGTTGGGAAGCGCCTATAGAGTGTCAGCCACAGTCATTGATTCATTCTTACTTGATAAGTGGATTAAGAGTTTTGGAACAGACGTCTGTAACATCTATAAAAAGAAAGGAAATAGCAATGTTTATTCAGCACCTTAATGATGAACAACAAGCCGCATTATATTACTTCTCTAAGGAGTTAATTGCAGCTGATGGATACGTTGATGAACGAGAAACTCTACTTTTGGAGGGAATCACTGCTCAATGTAACAACAGTGCAAATTTAGATAAAGCGTTTGATATTAAAAAGCTTTCTGCGATCTTTTCAGAAAAGGCGCAGAAAATGGCGTTTCTAATTGAATTAGTTGGTGTTGCTTACGCGGATCAGGTAATTGAAGAAAGTGAAGACAATTTCATAAAAAGTGTAGCGGAAAGCCTAAATGTGGACTTGTCAATCATTGAAGAGTTAAAGGATTGGGTTCAGCGCCAGATGGCTCTTGTGCTCGAAGCAGAAAAATTTTTGGAGAAATAAACATGCCATTACCATTTATTTTAGCAGGTGCTGCTGTTGCAGCAGCAAGTTATGGAGCTAAAAAAGGCTACGACGGGTATCAAGATAAGTCTGAAGCAAACGATATTATTGAGTCTGCAAAGAGAAAGTACGATGAAGAGAGAACTATCTTTGACAAACAGAATGAACAGACAAATAAAAGTTTAACCAGCCTCGGTGAGTTTCAACTACAAGTTGGTAACGATTTTAAAGAGTTCAGAACAATTGCAGAAAAGCTTTTAGTTAAATTGAACCAATCCAACTCTAAGGACCTAGAAATTGACTTTCCTCAGCATAAGCTTGATGAGATAGATGGTCTCGCGTTATCTACAACAGCTTACATGAGTAAGGTCGCTGGAGCTGGTGCTGCTGGTGCTGCCGCTGCATATGCTGTATACGGTGGCGTTATGGCTATGGCTGCCGCTTCAACAGGAACACCGATTGCCGCTCTATCTGGCGCTGCTGCATATAACGCAACTATGGCCGCTATTGGCGGAGGTTCCCTTGCTGCTGGTGGCTTTGGTATGGCTGGAGGTGCGATGGTTCTTGGTGGTGTTGTTGCTGCTCCTATTATGGCGATTGCTGGGTGGGCTTTTGCCTCTCATGCGGAGGAAGCATTAAGCGATGCAAGAAAAACTCGAGCAGAAGTTAACGAAGCTGTAGGTAAGATGGAGAAGGGGCGCAAACAACTAGCCAAAACTAAGCTATATGCCGATAGAATTTACAAAGAGATAGAACGCCTGTATTCAGTATTTAAAGAATACTTTGATAGCCTAAAAGCTTTTGAGAAATTGCTATCGAACAAAGCTGACATTTCCAAGTTCGAAGATGACGTTATTCGTCTAATTCAAAATGGCTACCAAATTGCCGCTATTCTCACTGATATCATTACAACACCGCTGTTTAAACCTAAAAAAGACGCACAGGGTAATGTGGTATTAAATGATGAAAACATTGTTCAAATTGAAACTGATAGCGATGGAATGCAAGTGATCAATGAGCCTGGAATAAAAGCTACGCTTGCAAAGTCGAGTAATACTCACAAGTAAGTATTGTTCTCGAAGAGATATAAAGGGAGGTTTTTCTCCCTTTTCAATGGAGCTGTATGGTATGTCAGAAACCAATTCACAACATTTTGCGTTAGTTGATGAACTAAATAAGACGGTTACTAAAAGTTTAGTAACGACGTTCGGTTTGGACTTTTTACTTTTTGAAGACAAAAAAGGTGGCGATGTTGCAACCGTTCACAATGTTCGCCAGCACCAAAAAGGTGATGCTGAAATCTATGTCTCAAAGAGTGTTCAAGCAGAGTATGCGAATAAAGGGGATTACAAACCAGTTAAACATCATGCTGACGGAAGTATCGTAACTGATAGAAAGAACAAACCCAAAAGAGAAGATCGCTACCACTCTCATCAGAATTATAAGGCGAAGGGAAAGGAAGACAAAAAGCTGCAACATGATGGTAATTTGCCAGACGAATATCGTAACCAGCTTATGTCTCAGGATGAAAAACGCCAACTAGACCACATCATTTCATCGCATGAAGTCCATAATGATGCGGGAAGAGTGCTTGCAGGGCTAGACGGCGTAGAACTTGCCAATCAGAACTCAAACTTTCAATCGACACATTATTACATCAACAACCTCAAGTTAGATCATTCTATGGATGATTTCTTAGGAACCGTTGTACCAAGGACAATTGAGAACAAGCGTAACAATATTGAAAGAGATAAACTGCGTTTAGCTTCTATGCCCTCGGAAACTAAACAGCAAAAGCATGAAAAACGTAAACTAGCAGATAAAATCACCAAGCAAAGTGAACAGGTTGCTGTTCTTGAGAGTCTTGATGAAGACAAAATGCGTGAGGCGGATAAGAGAGCAAGACAGCAGTACGATAAGCAGATCAATTTCACTTACTATACCAGCAGTAAGTTTTTTAAGAGTACTGCTATGGCGTCTAGTAAAGCTGGTTTCGCTATGGGGGTTAGACAGGCATTAGGGCTTGTTCTTGCTGAAGTTTGGTTTGAAATAAAAGATGCAATTCCTCAGATCTTTAAAGATAAAGAAGAAAACTTCACACTTGATAAGTTCCTAAATAAGCTAAAGGTTACCGCACTAAAAATTTGGGATAGGGTCAAAACTCGATTCAAAGATATTCTGGAAGAGTTTAAAAGCGGGGCTTTAGCGGGTGCCCTGTCTAGCTTAAGTTCGACCATAATGAACATCTTTTTCACCACTCAAAAGTTGATTGGAAAACTCCTCCGTGAAACTTGGTCAAGTCTAGTTTCGGCTGCTAAAGTCTTGTTCTTTAATCCGCAGAGACTTAGCCCTGGATCTTTAGTGCGAGAAGTTACACGTATTTTATCTACTGGTGTTGCGGTTGCAATGGGAGTGATGCTTAACCAACAGTTAGCCTCGCTGATGACATTTCCTCTCGGTATTGAACTAGCCTCGTTTGTTAGCGCGGTGGCTACGGGGATAATGACTATTGGTATCACATACTTTTTAGATCACAGTAAATTAATGCGAAAAGTATGGGATTACCTAGATCAGTTTAAGTCAGTAGAAAAGAGAACCTTGGAATACTTCCAGACGGTAAATGCTGAACTTGATCGATACTTGATTGAGCTTTCCAAAGTTGAGTTTAATCTTTCACCTGATGAACTGGCTGGACTTGTCGACAACTTAGAATCTGTTAGCTGTGAATACGAAAGAAGTATGATGTTGTCGAAAGAAGTAAGTCGAAGAGAGATAGAGTTACCTTTTGAAGACAACAACCTAGATAGTACTCGAGCTTGGTTGATGAGTTTATGAACCAAGTTACCCTAAATCCTTTCCCTTGCTATTCATGCGGTAAATGTTGTGCGAATGTTGATTTATCCGCAGAGACCAAGAACTTGGACCGAGGTGACGGCATTTGCCGTCATCTCAATGTGGAAAACAAACAATGTCGTATATATGACACGAGACCGGATATTTGTCGAGTGGAGCTACAGTATAGAAGGCATTATGCTTCTACTTATACTTGGCAAGCGTTTGTTGATATAAACCTATCAATATGTGAGAGCTTGCCTGATAAATTTTCATAAACATAAGGTGTTCTACAAAACAGCATATCTATGGCAAGCTGATCTGCTCCAGCCAGACTGGACACTTCATTAAGCGACATTTTGTTGTTCAAAGTTAACTGGGCTTAGATACCCAAGAGCACTGTGCCTTCTCGTCCGATTATAATCAACCTCTATGTACTCGAAGATCGTTTGGCGCATCTGCTCTCTCGTCATAATCGGCTCATATTGGATTGCTTCCACTTTCATAGAATGGAAGAAACTCTCAACACAAGCATTGTCCCAGCAGTTTCCTTTCCTACTCATACTTTGCTTGAGGTTATAAGCAGTTATGAGATCTCGATAATCTTTTGAGCAGTACTGACTACCTCGATCACTATGAACGATAACCTGCTCGGGGAATCCGCGACGGAACAATGCCATTGATAGCGCATTACAGACCAGCGTAGCCGTCATTCTGGTATCCATAGACCATCCAATTACTTGTCTTGAGTAAAGGTCAATAATTACCGCCAAGTACAACCAGCCTTCGCTTGTGGCTAAATAGGTGATGTCTCCAGCCCATTTTTCATTCGGAGCCGATGCGCTAAAGTTCTGAGCCAACAGATTTGGAGCAACAGGCATTTGATGCTTGCTGTCCGTAGTGCACTTAAACTTGCGTGCAGCTTTCGGCGTTAAATCTTGACGCTTCATACTGGCAGCAATGATTTTAACGTTGTAGTTATCACCGTTCTCAGACAGTTCTTTTTGAATACGCCTTGAGCCATCTCGGCCTTTACTGTTGTTGAAAGCTTCTTTGACTCTTGTATCAAGCTTTTGGCTAATTGCCTCGTGTTTGATGGCCTTATGGCGATGCTTAACCCAGTAATAAAACCCACTTCGGGATACCCCGAACACCTTAGCCATACGCACAATACTGAAGCTCAGCAGGTGTTCGAGCATAAATTCATAGAAATTTACTTTAGATTCTTCGCGAAGTAGGTGGCGGCCTTTTTTACAATGTCTAGCGCTTCTGCTTGCTCAGCCAACTGCCTTTTGAGCTTGGCAACCTCTGCGGCTAGTTCTTGCTCTCGCTGACTAGTACTGGTGTCTTTTTTCGAGTTCTTTCGCCACCCGTAGATTTGAGATTCATGTAAAGAAAGCTGTCTTGCTGTCGCAGCTACTCCCACTTTATCTGCTAACTTCAGGGCTTCTGCTTTAAATTCAGGGGAATGTTTAATTCTAGTTTTCTTAGTTGTCATTGTTCACCTCGTTAGTGATTGTACTCACTTAACTCAGTGTCCAAAACTGTTGGGGCAGATCAGTTTGTTATGTAACTGACTCAAAGACAAACTGATAGTCTTTATTTACCCAGTTTTTGCCTAGAATGCGTAAATGCTTGGGATAGTTCCCTTTTTCATCGTACCAACAAGAAATACGCTTCCCATCAGCACTTTCTTTAAGAACAGACTCAAACCTCTTTTTCGCTTGGCTATATTTCTTATGTTCAGTGCCCCACGCAATGAACACCTCATTGGCAAGTTCAAGTTCACGCTGAAACACCTTTATGTTTTCTGAAAGCCCTAAATCGTACTTCCCAACTAAATCCTTGGGCTCTGTCGCTCTATAAGGAAACAAATTAACGACTGTAACAGCATCAAAATTAGCATCCACGCAATAGTTAACTACATTAGCGAAAGTATTATCCATTCGGACTATATCTGCTTTACTGGGTTCAGTAATATAAACAAAGCTTTCTTCTCACCGTTTCCCCAAGCTTTTGTTAGAGAAAAACGTAAACTTTGCTGAGTGTCGTTTGAGAATTCAGCAGACACCTCTATTGTTCTATTAACTTGTATTGCCAATGTTACAACTCCATTTGTTACATAACGCCTTGTTAAGGTGTGAGGCACGCAATACCGAAGCTTCTGCATACCACCTTAACCACTAAAACCAACGCATAGTCAAAATGCCACGCGTGCCGAATCACTCTTGAACAATTTGTATGTCACTTCTCCGCAGTAACACTCCAGTACTCTTCGATTTGCCATAAAGGCTTACCGTCAAGAAAGATCCTAATCGCATCCACAACTGTCAAATATGATTCACGACTAAAGTTCGTCCAATTTGCATCACGATAAATACGCTTGTGTTCAGCGGGAATTGAGTCAATTTTACTCAAGTTTCGTAGGAGAATTCTGTCTATTGGAGGATGTATAAACTCTGCTTGAATTGAACAAGTTTGGGGGATTACTACCATGGCTTTGAGATACACTGCAACTAACTTAGCAGCCCTACCAAAAGTAACTCCTTTTACGTCTTGAGACTCTAGAAATTCGCAAATATCTTCGCACCAGTCAAAGTGAAGTTCATCAAACTCTTCACGTGTGGTAACAATTTCAGGGTTACGAGAAAACTCTTTAATCTTCGAATGTTCTATCGCATCCCGTAAAAGCTTTACAGTCGTAAATCCTCGCTGCGAAGCTCTCGCCCCAGCCCAAACCGCAAAGTCATGACGATAGTTAAACTGAATATCTTGCACTATTTCTCCCTGTGACATAACGCCGCGTTAAGTAGTGAGCAACATTGCCACTTAACCTAAACCATTGTGCCGTAAACACTAAATTCATAGCAAACCAAAAATGCCGAGCGTTGCGAATCTGTCTTAAACGCTTGTATGGATAATAAGTACTCCAATCGGGTAAGGTGAGACCCAGACTTTAGCTGCAACTAAAGTTCTTCTATCTGG
>NZ_JAWOWF010000052.1:0-33592 GCF_033340295.1 Vibrio sp. 1401 | reverse complement strand
GCTACGATGATTAACTGATGTAACCGATCAGATCGTAACTTCCTGATTTAGTTCCATCGAATTACGCAACAAAGCCATCTAACGCCGCAGAAACACGGCGTTTGATTTCGTTTTCAGAAATCGATTCGATACGCATTGGCAGAGCGACATTGTCGTACACACTGCGATCCATCAATAGGCGATGATCTTGAAAAACAATCCCAATATTGCGGCGCAAAAAAGGGATGTCTTTGCCTGGAATACGCGTGATGTCGTGGCCATTAAAATGGATTTTGCCATCGGTTGGTCGCTCTATCGCGCAGATCAATTTCAGCAAGGTACTTTTACCAGCCCCGGAATGTCCGCCTAAAAACGCCATTTCACCGCGCCTCAGGTGAAAATCGACTTTTTGCAGTGCTTGTCGACCACCTCGGTAAGCTTTGCTTACTTGCTGAAATTTGATCACCGTTGATTTCCTCTAACTCTTTTTATTCTTCACGACTAAACAGTGCGTCAATAAACTCTTGAGTTTCAAATGGACGCAAGTCTTCGATACCTTCACCCACACCAATGTAACGAATTGGAATACCGAACTGATCAGCGATAGCGAAAATTACGCCGCCCTTGGCTGTACCATCCAGCTTAGTCAAAGTAATCCCGGTTAGAGGGGCAACATCACTGAAAAGTTTCGCTTGGCTAATGGCATTTTGTCCTGTACCTGCATCAAGCGTTAGCATGATCTCATGTGGTGCAGAGTCATCAATTTTCTTCATCACACGTACAATCTTACGCAGCTCTTCCATTAGGTTCGCTTTGTTCTGTAGACGACCTGCTGTATCAGCAATCACCACATCCACACCACGTGCTTTTGCCGCTTCAATCGCATCATAGATAACAGAGGCACTGTCTGCGCCAGTATGTTGAGCAATCACAGGAACATTATTACGTTCACCCCACACTTGTAACTGCTCAACCGCTGCGGCACGGAAAGTATCGCCCGCTGCAAGCATCACTTTTTTGCCTTGAGTTTGGAACTGCTTCGCTAGCTTACCGATGGTCGTGGTTTTACCCACGCCATTTACACCCACCATCAAGATGACGTAAGGCGTTTTGTTGCTATCGATTTCTAGTGGCTGTTCGACTTTAGAAAGAATCTCAGCCATTTCTTCTTTCAACAAACCATAAAGGGCTTCGCCGTCTTTCAGATCGCCACGTGTGGCTTTTTCTGTCAGGTTGTTGATAATTTTTGTTGTGGTATTCATGCCCACATCAGCAATAAGAAGTTGCTCTTCTAGCTCTTCAAATAAGTCCTCATCGATTTTCTTACCGCTGAACAGACCGAAGAAGCCAGCACCAATATTTGCTTTTGTTCGGCTTAGGCTGCGTTTAAGACGAGCAAAAAAGCTTTCTGTTGGCTTTTCTTGTTCTTGAACACGAGGCGCGGCCGATACGACTTCTGGCTCTTCTGCTTCTGCTTCTGCTTCTGCTTCTGCTGGGGCAGCCTCTGATTGTTTCGCTTCTTCTTCAAGTTCTGGCGTTGCTTCCGCTTGCTCAGCAACCGCTTCGGTTTGCTGCTCTTCAGAAGGCGCTTCCACTGCTTCTTCTTTTACTGTTTCTTCAGTTTTTGGTTTTGGGCTTTGTTCTTCGTCACCAAAACCTAGCCACGAAAGTAATCCGCGCTTCTTTTTTTCCGTCATCTGGGGCTATCCTAGATTGTTCTTTTATCTATTAATGACTCTTTTTTGACAAGATTATTATCTGTCTAAAAAAGGCTAATGACAAAGTTCTGAAAACTTTCCGATTAGGTAATTCTAATCTTATTAGTGTTACACTCTGTCATCTTGAATATTCTGGGCTGTATCCAAGCTCCAAGCTCATTGCTTGGGCGATTAGATATAGTATCACTTTATTAGCGGTCAAAAAATCTATGGTAAGACGTCGCCAGCAAAACTCATCACAAAAAAAGCCAACAACGGGCTTTGTTCGCATTATTAGTGGCTTATGGAGAGGCAGAAAACTTCCTGTACACGATGCTGAAGGCTTACGCCCCACGACAGATCGCGTCAAAGAAACGCTGTTTAACTGGTTAGCTCAAGATGTACCACAGGCAAAATGTCTCGACTTGTTTGCTGGCTCTGGCGGCTTGGGATTTGAGTCAGCTTCGCGCCAAGCAGAGCAAGTGACCATGGTTGAGCTAAACCCACAAGCTTTCCAACAATTACAAAAGAATGTTGCCTCTCTTAACGCGAACAACATCCAAGTGGTAAATACCGACGCACTGAGTTTTTTGAAGCAACCGGGTTCTGCTCACCATGTGGTGTTTATTGACCCACCGTTTCGCAAAGGCCTATTGGATGAGACCGTGGCTCTGCTAGAACAAAATGGCTGGCTCGCGGAAGATGCGATGATTTATATTGAAACAGAAAAAGAACTCAATATTGCCGACTTACCAGAAAACTGGCAATTACATCGAGAAAAAACAGCAGGCCAAGTGAGCTATCGTCTGTACGAACGTACCTCCGCATAACGCCTCGATTTAAAAGGACACTTAAATGAAAGCACTAATTATGCTGGCCAAAGCGGCTATCGCCTTTGTTTGGTTAGTATTAATCCTAAATATTTTTATGCCCTTTCCCGGCAATGCCGCGATTGCGCTATACATCATGACCGCTTTTTTGTTCATCATGCACGGTTTACAAATGGCCATCTTCATTGGTGCATTTGGCGACAAAATAAAAATGAGCAGTTGGGAAAAATATTCAATCCTGATTTTTGGTATTTTTGCCCTACTCGATATTCGTCGTAAACACATGATGTAATCGCTCAGATACGAAAAAGCCGCTCTTGTGAGCGGCTTTTTTTCTGCGTTTCGTTCGTCACCCAATGTAACTTTTTACACCATCCAAGAACATTTGAGTGGAGATCATCACCAGTAACAAGCCCATTAAGCGTTCTACCGCCTTCAAGCCACGTTCACCCAACAAGCGATTAAAGAAGCCATAAAACATCAGTATAAAAAATGTTGCGCCCCACGCAATTACGACTGATGCTGACATTTCCAACATTTTCTCTGGATGTTGCGAAGACAGTAAAAGCAAGGCTGCAATCACTGAAGGGCCCGCGATCATAGGAATGGCCATCGGAACAATAAAGGGCTCCTCGCCTGCTGCCAGTCCAGTGATGCTGCCAGCACTCGGGAAAATCATCTTAATCGCAATAATGAAGAGAATAATGCCACCTGAAATGCTGAGCGTTTCTGGCTGGACATGCAAAAAACTTAAGATGCTTTGTCCTGCAAACAGAAACAACATCAAAATCAGTAAGGCAAACAGTAGTTCACGAATCAATACCTTACGACGACGCTTGGGATCGATATGTTTGAGAATAGACAACACAATCGGCAAGTTACCGAGAGGGTCCATGATTAGAAACAGCATGGTCGCTGCAGAAAGAATGTCCATATTCTGGCCTCACCTAAAAAATGGCGGCCAGTGTATAGCAAACTGACAACATGAGTATATGACTGAGGGCGAAAACACCATATTCACCCTCGATCTTAGCCGCCGTTTAGTGATTGCAAACTCGCGCCATATTGACCACAAACTTACCTTCAAGCTCACGAATTTTGTCGCGCTTGAGCAAAAATGCTAGTAATGCATCTAAGTCTAGATCATTCAGTTTACAGGTGTGAAAGCGAACGCTAGCACCAAAGTGCTGTGTGAGGGCTTCGCGATCCATTGGTGTTTCTCTAAGTAGGTTTAGCAGCTCGTGAGCATGGATTTCACTCATTATTGACTCCAGTTATTAAGAACAATGCGTTCAGTTTACTGAAATCCTCAAGAGCTGCTTTGACTTAAATTAGTAAATGATTGAGGCAACAATGAGGGCATGAGCAAAAAAGTAACTGCCACTCACCCACAAATAGGCGTGTTTCATCGGTTTTCGATAACCGTGTATCGCGTATGCCAGCGCCGAATAGATCAGAACTAAGGTTCCGCTAAAACCGATAGCATTGGCGTAACTCGGCACTTGTAACCAAACTTCACCGGCTGCCCAAGCAAGTTGAACCAGCATCATCCCCATGATCACAACAGGGAATACCAGAGAGTCGAGTTGAGGTAGCAACAAAAAGAACGCCACGATACTCGCTGCAAGCAGCAGGGCCAACAGCCACCAGACAATCTCACCATTAAGCTGCACCCAAAATGACTTGCTGTAGCATACCTGGGCAACCAGATAAGCCGTAAAATAGATTAGCTTACGAGTTTTAAACGAGTGCAGCGTATCTGCCACCATAGACACAATAAGCCCACCCGCAATCCAGTAGGTATATGTTGCGGATGCACCTTGAGTTAACACCAACACAAGAAGAAGTAGCAGAGTAAAGATTTTAAACACGAGGGATTGTGTCGGGTTAGCTTGCTTTGCTCCCAACACGGAATACACACCTGATAGCCCTATCGCCAGCCAACTCCACATGCAGTATACACCTTTTACTTAAACTCGCCGCTAGTCTAGGTAGACCAGTTTTGATGTAAAGACACAATCTACGAAAGTTGGATCTCGCTAGCGATTCGAAACATTTTGTAACCCTCAGCCTACGTAATAATAAAGCCGATGAGCCTGAATGATGCCACTAAACATTGGGGCCAAGCTTTGCTCATCAGCCGAACCCATCAAATCACACGACACAATAACCAGCGCTTTCTAAAACTATTTAACTGAAAAACAGATAAGTGCTCCAGGTAAGCCGCCATTTCACAAACTGACGATTAAACCACCAGGATGTATGTAATGCAGGCAACAAGAATAAATAACAGACACAAAATAGAAAATAGTCTAAGTAGCGTTCTAAGAGAGGAGGAACTACTGATGATTAGGGGTAAAAACTAAGAAAACTGACCTTAATTCAGTAAAAAAAACATCAGACAAGAAAAGTAAGTCAATGATAAATAAAATCATAATTTCAATAACAGATAAAAGTGCGGACTTCATAAACCATAAAATCACTAAACACTTTTGAAGCCCATATTTTCTCATAAGGTAAGAAAATCTCACTCCATGCTTTCGATTTGACGATGCAACCTCATAGCACATTTTTTAATTTTCTCAATTTTTGAGAAATACAGACAAAATAAAGACCCAACATACCATTCGAAGCAAAAAACAATTACAAAGCCAACACCACAAACCATTTAACATTATAAAATCAAACACTTAAAACCAAAAAGGATAAAAACAAAACAATGTGAACACTTTAAATACAGGACAAAAAACATAGTTTCATTAGTCAGAATCACGTAAAACCAGACAAGTTAAGTGTGGTTTTTGAAAAGATTAACGAGCATATGTTGATCAAACCCCAAAAACAGTGCTATATTAAATTCATCGAGTTCATCAAAGATTAAGGGGTAGTGTTATGATTTCATCTTCTCAAAAACAAGGGCTGGTTATGATTGCAGTGGTTGTGGGTTTAATGACACTGCCAATGATGTACTAACCCAATGATTTAAAATAAAAAAGGACGCAAATGCGTCCTTTTTTATTTATCTGTATTGCTCTACTGAATGTGCTTAGACAAAATATCCCAGTGCATATAGTAGAAACCAAGAGCGGCCAGCGTAATCAACGTCATTAGCAAAATTGCTGTACGCCAAATAAAGCGAGAGCTTCTTGGTGTCAGCTCTTTTTCACAAGCATCACATGCCGCCATAAAGCCTTTACGATCATCCAGCTTGTAATCGTCTTCGTGCACCACTTTATTACGCACTGTCGCGATGAATCGAAGCTTTGCTATCACGTCATGCGGTAAACGTTCTTCACAACTATTAATAAGTTGGTGCAACCCTTTCCCTTCTGCATGGTACTGAGTACGCAAAAGTTTTTCGATCGTTCGGGTACGCATGACTACTTTTTCAATATCTGACATCGTAACCCTCCTTACCAGACCCTTCCTATGTTCATTATTTTTATTCTTCTATAAATTTAGAGCTTTTTCGAGCCGTTAAGTGCAATTTTACTTTCAATTTGTGCCCTTGAGCTCATATAGCCAGACAAGTGAAAGCTGCTTAGTTCAGCTTTAGTGACGTAGCTTACAGATGAAGCAACAATTTCATCGCGTCCCCATTGAGATAAACCGTGAAGTGCGCCGAATAAAATTCATGTCCCTTTCATTAGATTATGAATAAGTTACCTCAACTCATCGTTTCGTCAGCGAGTTCTGTAGAATGGGACCCGATAAAACATTGGAGGTTAATATGCCAATCTCACTTATTTTCGCCCTATTCGCCCTTATTGCCTTGGGCGCGTGGGTGTTTTTCCGTTTTTATAGTAAGCACTATGTGGGCGAAGACGCTCCAGAGCAAAGCGCGCAGGTAACGGTTTTAGATAAACAAGCGATAGACATACCAAACGCACCACCAGGTCAAGACGATCAAGAGTATTGGATTTACGTTCAACGTGGTTCTATCGGTCCAAAGCGTGAATTCCAAATTGGAGTGCATTACTACCATGCACTCAACCCTGGAGATAAGGGAACACTGACCTATCGCGGCAACAAGTTCCTTCACTTCGCTATCAAACGTTAAGGCAGTAACCAACGAGTCTTGGCAGAAAGAGAAAAGAGATAGCTCATCGCCAAGGCTCCAGATCCACTTAGAACGATCCAGACTGGAATCACCCACGCAGGATGTCCTGTGTACCAACCGAACTCTTTCATCGGCCATAAGAAAATAGGGTGAAGTAAGTAAATCCCTAAGCTGTGCTGACTGATCACACTAACCACTTTTTGTACTTTTGGTGATAAGCCTTCACCGAAGTAACGCCCGATCATAAAAATCATCGAAGCCGCTAGAATCACATTCAGTGTTTTATAAGAGAGCCAGCGCCCAACCGTATACTTCTCCGCCTCTAAGCTATTTGTCACAACCATCGTAAAGGTCACTGCCAACGCCACGAGTCCTAGCCCAACAAATAAGGTCACCATAGAGCGATTCGAAGGTACCTTTTGAAATAAAACATACCCCAGTGGAAGGTAACCCATATAAAGCCACATCTGATTACTCCAAGGGCCATCAATCTTGAACAAGAACAGTGTGCTGGTGAAAAGCCAAAATGCGAGATAGGTATACAAGACGTTGTCATCCACGTTGCGTACCATCCATTGAAACAGCGGAATCACAAAATACAGTGGTATAAAGTAATAGAAAAAGCCGAGATGGTAATACGTTGCGTGGAATGGGCTATTGCTTAATACCTCTTTTACGGTTTCAAAATCAAAGCCTTGAGAAGTCCAGCCTGAAAGGTATGCATAAAACATCGACCAAATAAGAAATGGAACTAAAACTTTGCCCAAACGCCTTTTGATATAATACTTACCGTCAAATGGTCGAGTGTCACTGAGCATTAGCGCTCCGGTGATCAAAATAAAAACTGGCACTGCCCAGCGGGTTACGCTATTCACGCCTACCGCTGTCAGCCATTGGTCAAATGGAATCACTCCTAACTCATTTCGATACGGTGCCAAGACGTGAATGGCGATCACTGCTACCGCTGCGAAGCAGCGCAATAAATCAAAAAACAGAACCCTTTCTCTCATACCTTTCCCTACTTTGAGTCGCTTATCGTTTATAGCATAGGGTAAATCTCAACCAGTGAAATGGTTAACAATCTGTTTTTGCTTATTTTTAACTCAACAATGACCTACAACGGGGATTTCATCACCACTCTAATCACTTAACGAGAACCAAAAACCAAGCATCAGTATTCACTCTCCATGCCAAACCGACACAATCTGATTACACCAAACGGCGCATAAGAAACAAAAATGGCTCCGATTTGGAGCCATTTATACCATCTACAGATAGAGATACTGGGGATAGTTACGCAGTAGCAACATCAGCTTTTGGCAACTTAATTGAAATCAGCGTCGTCAGTGCCAAGAAAGCAAAAGAAACCCATAAGCACGCCGCAAGACCAGCCTCTTGGTAGATCCAACCCGATAATACCGTGCCAATCAAACGTCCCATCGCATTGGCCATGTAATAAAAACCGACATCCAACGAGACGCCATCGCCTTTAGCGTAGCTCACTATCAAGTACGAGTGCAGCGAAGAGTTAATGGCAAACACAGCGCCAAAAATCATCAAACCTACCACAATCACCAATTCAGGCTGCCAACCGATTTGCACACCATAAGCAATACCAGCCGTAATTAACGCTAGGACTCCTGCCCACACCAATGCTGCACTACCATCAGGCACACGACCTTGCGCTTTGCCAGTAATACGCGGCGCAATGCCTTGCACAAACCCATAAGCAATGACCCACGCAGCGAGAAAGCTACCAACCCACAAGTGATCCCAGCCAAACACGCTACCAAGATAAATAGGCAGAGCAACGACAAACCACACATCACGAGCACCGAATAAGAACATGCGAGCTGCGGATAAAATGTTTATCGATTCAGACTTGGAGAATATTTGGCGAAACTTAGGTTTACTCTTTGCTTTACCCATGTCCGCTTCTAGCCAGATCATGCTGCAAACAAACACTAATGTAAGTACACCCGCCATAATAAACATCGAGTTTTGAAAACCCACCCAAGACAGCAGCAAGCCGCCAACAAAAAAGCCCGCTCCTTTGAGTGCATTCTTCGAGCCAGTCAAAATCGCTACCCATTTGTAGAGCGCACCTTGCTGTTCGTCTGGTACTAGCGTTTTAATCGCGCTCTTAGCACTCATTTTGTTCAGATCTTTGGCAATCCCCGACAGAGCTTGCGCTGCCATCACCCAAGGGATGGTCAGCCATGCATTTGGTACTGCGAGCATCAGCAACGCAAACACTTGCATCGCTAAACCAATGTTCATGGTTTTATTTAGGCCTAACCTTGCGCCCAACCAACCACCAACCAGGTTTGTCACCACACCAAAAAATTCATAGAAAAGAAACAGTGAGGCAATAGCTAACGTGGAATAACCTAAGTCATGAAAATAGAGCACCACCAGCATACGCAGTGCGCCATCGGTCACCGTAAAGTTCCAATAGTTAAACGTCACTAACATGTACTGACGAATACTTTTGCTTAATTGAGAAATCATATTGACCTCATATGTACAGCGATAGAAGCATTTAGATCATCATGTTCTAAATACTTCCTAACCTGTACAGCAACATTGACCAATACAATGTTGCTGTGATTTTCAAAAAATGCCCCAACATCAATAAAAAGCAAAATACACCTTAAAAACAATGCATTAGTTAATATTAATGGCTTTTCTTGTAAACAGTCGTATCCTGAAGAAGCTCGAATTTAGCTTTTGGATCATAATGAACCAAAAGCTATTTAAGCTGATCAAGCGTCTTGAGCCACGCGTTCGATGTACTCAACTTGCACAGGTTTTGTAAATGCACCAGGGCGCAATGCCTGCACTTCTCGCACGATATCTTCTAACTGCCATTCCTTTTCTAGGAGTAGGTGAGCAGCGAACAAACCTGTGCGCCCCGAACCACCCATGCAATGCATCGCAACTTTGCCACCTTGAGCAAGAATCGCGTGCAGTTCCGGACTGGCTTGTTGCCACTTCGTCGCAAATTCTTCATTTGGTGCGCAGTCGTCTTCAATCTCGATCTGGAACCATTTCATACCCAGTTGCTGAGTGGCTTCACCCAATGCAGAGACATTCTTCGCAGCTAATTCACTATCATCTAATGCAGTAACGACCGCTTGAACACCCTGCTCTTTCAACTGTTCTAACGACGCATGCAAATCGACACCTTTCGTTCCTGGGCACGGTGTTAAGATTAAAGCACCGGAGTCCAAATCTAATTGCCATGTAGGATGAGACATTGTGACCCCCTTTTAAGCCAAACCAACGTTACGAACCAGCTCTGCTGTGCGCGTTGCATAACCCATTTCGTTATCGTACCAAGCGTAAATCTTAACCATACGAGAACCCACAACCATGGTTGATTGCGCATCAACGATGGTTGAACGTTGGTCGCCTTTATAATCGATAGAAACTAAAGGACGCTCTTCGAAGCCAAGGATGCCTTTCAAATCACCTTCAGATGCTTCTTTTAACAGTGCATTCACTTCTTCTGCTGTGGTATCACGCTTCACATCAAAAATGATGTCTGTTAACGATGCGTTTGCTAGAGGTACGCGAACCGCATGACCATTAATTTTGTCTTTTAATTCTGGGAAAATTTCGACAATCGCCTTCGCGCTACCCGTCGTAGTCGGGATAAGGCTCATGCCGCATGCTCTTGCACGGCGTAGATCTTTGTGTGGCGCATCCAAAATAGTTTGCGTATTCGTCAGGTCGTGAATGGTCGTAAAAGAAGATTGTTCGATACCCAATTTCTCATGAATGACTTTAACCACAGGTGCGATACAGTTAGTCGTACACGAAGCTGCTGTCACGATACGATGTTTTTCAGGGTCGAAAATATGGTCGTTCACGCCCACCACAATGTTCGCGATACCTTCTTCTTTCACAGGTGCGCTTACCACGACACGTTTCACGCCTTGCTCTAGGTATTTGTTTAGGAATGATGTTTTGCGATGTACGCCTGTCGCTTCAATCACAACATCACAATCAGACCAGTTCACCGCATCGATATCGCGTTGTTGAGTCGTGGCGACACGCTTGCCGTTGATGACGAGCTCACTGCCTTCGACCTGAACTCCATGATGCCAACGACCTTGCACTGAATCGAATTCTAATAAGTGACCAAGCGTAGCGGCGTCACCTGCGACATCGTTGATTAACACAAACTCCAATTCTGGCCAATCAAATGCCGCTCGCAGCGCTAAGCGACCAATTCGGCCAAAGCCATTAATTCCTACTTTAATTGTCATAGTTTTACCCTCTAATCTTCTACCTTGAATCTCTATTCGCTGTTAACAGCAAGCCTCACGACTTTTATCGTGTAAGCGTGTGATGTCGTCTTGGTATTCCTGCTTCAAACAGTTTGATGCCACTAAGTCTTCAATTAACTTTCGCATCCAACCTGGTAATTGCTGTGATAACTCGTAATACACCCATTGCCCTTGGCGTTTATCCACCAAGATGCCACTGGATCGTAACTGAGCAAGATGACGAGAAACTTTCGGCTGGCTCTCTTGTAGAGCAAACGCCAAATCGCCAACGCAAGTTTCACCTTCACGGGCCACGAGCATTAAACAACGTACGCGTGTTTCATCGGATAACAGCTTAAAAAACTGATGTGGAAGCATAATGAACATACCTATATATGGATATGCGTATATATTTATTTAATTAAGATATATCGTCAAGAGGAAACCGTCCATCGTCATAAAAGTTTCACATCTAACGAACAGCTTGATTGTAAAGAGAGAGATTCAAAGAGATAAAAGATAAGACAAGAAATTATGCAGTCGCGATGCTTTGACTCCAGCGAACCGCTTCACCTAAGGAGAGCTTCACTTCCTCTAAAGGCAACCCCAATTGCATCGTGATTTTTTCAACCCCTGACCAATCGGCACGCTCGTAGCACTCTTCAAGGGAAATAAGTGCGCCATAAACCCCTTTGCGATGTAATAGCGCTTGTTGTACTGAATGACTAAGCGGTAACTGCCTAACTAAAGATTCCACCGAAAGATCCAGCAACGCATCTAGAATCGACAGCAAACCAACCATGAAACCTTGTTCGTTGAGATGAGAGAATGGCTGATAGCGCGACATCAATTGGCAAAATTGAGCTCGTTGCAATGAAAGGTGATACAGCTCTCGAGGCTTGTTACTGGAGATATACGATGCCACAACCAAAGAGACAAACTGCTTAAGGTTATCCTGGCCAAGATAAATCAATGCCTGACGAAAAGAGCTGATTTCGACAGCCAAATTCGGCGCTTGCGTATTTACAAAACGCAATAATTTATACGAAAGCGCGACATCTTGCGTAATGATGGACTCGATACGAGTAAAGTCAGGCTCAGGAGCACAAACTTCACGAAACAGTTGCAATGCCAACACTTGCTCAGGACTGACGTATTTAGTCTGCGAGACGAGTGGCTTGCTAAAAAAATAACCTTGGAAAAATTTAAAGCCAGCCGCTTTCGCTTGCTCAAACTCTTCTGCGGTTTCAACACGTTCTGCTAAAAAGTGGTATTTGACGCGTTTGGCAAGGTGTGTTTTGACCAGTTCACAGGCCTTTTCAAGCCCCATCGCCATAATGTCGAGCTTCACAATATGCACATATGGCAAAAAACGGCGCCATTCTGGTGTTAGGGTGAAGTCATCCAAAGCGATCAAGTAACCTTCTCGATAAAACTCACGAATCGCATCAAGAAGCTCATCCGTAGGTTGGCACGTTTCCAACACTTCGATGACAATTTTGTTTTTCGGCAAACTGCGCGGCAAACGTCGCACCAAGCTTTGATGAGGAAAGTTAATAAAGCATCTAGAAGAGGCAATCACTGGGTTAGTACCCAGCGATAGGAAGTTTTCGACAATCAGTCGGTATGTCGCTCGATTTGAATCAATATGTGAAGGGTATGCATTACTCTCCCCGTCTCGAAACAACAATTCATAACCCAGCGTCTGTCTTTTTCGGTTAAAGATCGGCTGGCGAGCGACATACGTTGTATTCATGCTAAAGAAGGACCTATAAATGGCTTATGACTTTGCAGCTGCTAATAATGCACCACAACCCATGAACATTGAACCGAATACTTTGTTTATTTTTCCCATGATTTTATCGGAGCGAATAAAGCGTCCCATTTGTGCTGCCAAGCTCGTGTAACCCAACATTACACACGCATCAATCACGACCGTAGTGACGCCAAGCACCAACAGTTGCGTGATTTGGTCTTTTGCCGGGTCAATAAACTGCGGGAACAACGCCACCAGAAAAACAATCGATTTAGGGTTGGTGAGGTTAATTAACACTGCCTTGTACAACAGCGCCGTGCCTGACATCTCGTTGTGGTTTTCAGCTGCGACTAAGCTTGATGTATCGCGCCATTTCTGAATCCCCAACCAAACCAGATAAGCGGCACCAACCCATTTAATGACAGAAAATGCGGTTGCTGACTGCGCGACAAGCGCACCAATACCCGCCCCCACCAGCGCGATGTGGATAACTAAACCAATTTGTAAGCCAATAATGGCACCCAGTGATTTACGGGTACCGTAACTCAAACCATTACTGATTGAGTTCACCGTGCCAGAGCCCGGAGCCAAACTAAAAACGATTGCTGTTACTACATAAGCTAACCAGACATGGGTATCCATTGCATTTCCTCACTAATTCTT
This sequence comes from Vibrio sp. 1401, assembly GCF_033340295.1. Taxonomy (NCBI): domain Bacteria; kingdom Pseudomonadati; phylum Pseudomonadota; class Gammaproteobacteria; order Vibrionales; family Vibrionaceae; genus Vibrio; species Vibrio sp. 1401. The sequence goes on along the minus strand of NZ_JAWOWF010000052.1, from coordinate 20,333 downwards.
CGATGATACATCGCGTAAACAACGTATCTTCAGGTAATCAACTAATGGCGACTAACCATTCACCTTTGACTTATACTCAAGAGACATTATTTGAGCAAGCAATTGGTGGTCCGATCGCAGCACTTTGGCAAACTCGCCAAGAGGGCTTTGTTAAAGGGACTGAGAAAAAGAACATTTACTGGTGCAAGCTAACCAACCCAGAGCATAAAAAAGCCGTGCTCATCGTAAATGGACGCATTGAGTCTTCCTGGAAATACCAAGAGCTGTTTTACGATCTCTACCGCCAAGGTTTCGATGTCTATTCCTTTGACCACCGCGGTCAAGGTTTATCAGATCGTTTATTATCTGACTCAGATATGGGTCACGTCTATGACTTTACTGATTATATTGATGATATGGACATCGTCGTAAAAAAACACGACCTTAGCGAATATCAACAATGCTTCATCATCGCGCACTCTATGGGCGGCGCGATCGCCACACGTTACCTGCAAACTCACCCAGAACACCCTTTTACTGGTTTGATTCTAAGTGCGCCCATGTTTGGCATTAACCTGCCATGGTACCTATCACCAATAGCGATTCCGGTCACACAAATTATGTCAGCGGTATCGACTTTGCCACGCTATGCACCAGGACATCAGGCCTACTTCCCTAAGCCCTTTGAAGATAACCCACTTAGCCAAAGTTACGGCCGCTACCAATGGTTCCGAAACCTATATACGGAAAAACCGGAACTGCAAGTCGGTGGGCCAAGCACTCGCTGGGTTTGGCAAGGGCTCATGGCCGCTAAGCAGTGCTTTTTATTAACTCGCCAAGTCAAAATACCAGTCATCCTAATCCAAGCCGGAAACGATCGGATTGTTAGCAATCTCGCGCAAAAGCGTTTTATTGATAAATTGCGGAAAACCAACCCGCACGCGGAGCTGCTTTCTATCGAAGGCGCACAGCATGAAATCTTGTTCGAGACCGACAAGTATCGTAATCAAGCTCTCGATGCGATTTTCCGCTTTATGAATGACCCTAAATCGCCATCAAACGAACAAGCACAATAAGAACTCTAGGCGACCATTTCACGACTAAGATTAAAGAGGAAATGTCTACACATCGATTTACCCTCTTTTTCATCCTCATTTTGGCGTACACTGCTTGAACTTGGCTACTTTGACACAGTGTTTAACCGCATAGTGCTACGGGCCCAAGTTCCCCCGCATTCGGAGCAGTACGATCTAGTCAGTCTGCTGTACTCCGTTTGCAATTCACCTGTTCCACACTATCCAAACCGTTTACGAGGACTTCATGAGCACATCGCTACCTTGCAAAGAGATCACCAAAATCGTTGCCTCTGATCTGGATGGCACGTTACTCGCACCTAACCATCAGCTCAGTGCTTACTCAAAAGAGACGCTAAAAGCGCTGCATGAAAAGGGTTATACCTTTGTCTTTGCAACCGGCCGTCACCACGTAGACGTTGCGAGCATCCGTCGCCAAGTTGGCATTCCAGCTTATATGATCACGTCGAATGGTGCCCGAGTGCATGACCAGGAAGATCAGCTAATGTACAGCGAGAATGTCCCTGCGGAACTGGTACAAGGCGTGATCGACACGATCAAACATGATCAAGAAATACTTATTCACATGTATCAAAATGATAGCTGGTTGATGAACAAGGATGATGAAACGTTACGTGACTTCCACGATGAATTCACTTACGTCTTATTTGATGAAGACCACGCCCCAACTGACGGTATTGCGAAAGTTTTCTTCACGCATCCAGGAGAAGACCACGAACGTTTGGTCGTATTTGAAAACAAACTACGTGAGCAGTTTGGTGATAAGCTGAACATCGCATTTTCAACGCCTTGGTGTTTGGAAGTAATGAGCGCTGGCGTGTCTAAAGGTCATGCTCTTGAAGCGGTAGCGAAAAAACTCGACCTCACGTTAGAAAACTGCGTAGCATTTGGTGATGGCATGAATGACGTAGAAATGCTGTCGATGGCAGGTAAAGGGCTAGTTATGGGTACATCACACGAAAAAGTGATGAAAGCTCTACCAAATAATGAAGTAATTGGCAGCAATGCAGAAGATGCGGTTGCACACTACCTACAAGAACACTTGCTGTAAGCTTCAATACTCCAAATAATGAAGGGCTGCACATTCGCAGCCCTTCTCTTTTATCGCTGACTTGGCAGCTTCTCTTTGCCAAGAATCGCGTCCCATTCTTCTTCTGTCACGGGCATAATCGACAAGCGATTTCCACGTTTCACCAACGGCATGTTCTCAAGTTCTGGCATCGCTTTCATCACCGACAACGGAATCACTCGCGCCGTTTTACGTACAAACTCGACATCCACCATAATCCAACGCGGGTTGTCTGGGTCTGACTTTGGATCGTAATAATCGCTTTCGGGATCGAATTGGAAATGATCGGGATAGGCTTCTCTCACAACTTTAGCAATACCTGCCACGCCAACATGTTTACAAGAAGAGTGGTAAATCAGGACTAAATCGCCCACCTTCACTTGGTCACGCATCATATTGCGCGCCTGATAATTACGAACTCCCTCCCAACATGAAACCTTTTGGGTTCGAAGCGTGTCAATAGAAAAGGTATCTGGTTCAGTTTTAAATAACCAATATGCCATAATGCCATCCGATGCCGATTGAGTAACAATAATGAGGAAGATATAACATGAAGGCTTTGAAAAACCCAGTGGCGCTTGCCACCCTGCTGGTTCTGCAAGCATGTAGTTCACAGCCGCCACAATCTGGTGCTGCTGACCCAACCTCTCCACCAGCAACCTTAGATAAGCCTGAAACCATTCAACCTCAAACTTTTATGCTGCGCGGAAAAGTGATCGTCGGTCACGAGAGCCAATACATCATGCCTTGTGGCAGCGACAAGCAATATTGGTTGCAACTATCACCACAGCAAATGCAACGAGCAATTCAGTTAAATAACGAGCCTTACCAGACTATGTATGGCGAGGTTATCGGCCACCTCAACCCACCGGGCATCGATGGGTTTTCTGCTGATTTCGATGCTAACTTTGTCGTGGAACAAGTGAACTTCCTCACAACGGAAAACCCAAACCGTTGTCAGCAACCAAACAAACCAACTCGCGTGTTTGGTAATGAGCCTTCTTGGTCGGCAAGCTTTGAGGCTAATGGACTAACATTCCAGCAAATCGGCAAACAAACCACAAAATTAGCGATTAACAGCAGTCAGCTTCAACCTCGCCAGCGCACTTATCAACTGCAAGGTGGTGAGCTTCGCTTAACAGAAAACCTCTGCTCAGACACAATGAGCGATTCTTTGTATGGCTGGAAAGCAACACTAAAACATGATGGCGAGACGTATCAAGGTTGTGGTATGACTGCAAACGTCGATGCAACGCTTGGCTGGGCTAATACCTATGTCGCGACCTCAACCCAATCACAAGGCTTTGAAGTACAAATGACCTTAAACCCAGACCACAGCGCCACAACAAAATACCGTTACGCCAATGGACAAGCACCATTAATCGAGCGTGGTTACTGGCAACAGTTAAGTCCGTCTCAGGTTCAAGTTGTCATGACGCATCATCAACAGCAAAGGCTAATGTCAGAGCGACTGTTTACTCGAGAAGGCAATCAGCTCAAAGCGACCAAAGAAAAAGTCGGTAACTTGGTATACCCAATCGCCGATGGTGGTTTAGTCCTTTATCCTGCCACCGTTCGTGATGAAGGCATCATGCAACCAGCCGAAAAACGCACCAACAACCCCATCGGTAGTGCTGACGTCCCTTCTAGTGCAGAGTTTGATTCAAAAGTAGATGCCGCGGTGCGCAACTACTTCTTTATCCATCAAACCACCCCCAACAATAACCAATACCGTTGGCTAACTTACGACCTCAACAGCGATGGTAACGAAGAGCTATTGGTACAGTTGGATTGGTGTGGTTCCGGTGGCTGTACATTGCTGATATTTGAACATCACGAAAAGGAATGGCGATTTAATAGCCGCATTACACTAGTGCAAAGCCCGATTATGCTCGGCCAACAAACCTCTCATGGTTGGCGAGATCTGATTTTTAATGTCAGCGGTGGCGGAGCTAAAGCGGCTCAACACGTGATGCAATACACTGGGGTTAGCTACCCACTCAACCCAAGCATGGCGCCAACGGCAACGCCGAACCAAGTCAGTGGTGTGCGTCTGTTCTCTGATGGGATAAGCCCGGTGCGCGAAGGAGTTCGTCTGTAATGTCACAACCGTGTCCAACCTGCGGTTTTCAATTCAATTGTATGTGCTCGCTAATGCCGAAACTTAACAGTGAGCACAACATCCTGCTGTTAATGCATCCGAATGAACTGAAGCGTGATACTAATACCGGCCAGCTACTAGAGCAGTGCCAACTCAACATTGAGCGAGTAATCTGGGATCGCAAACAGCCACCAGCAGAATTGCTCACTCTATTAGCTGATCCGTCGCGGTATCCGGTGTTGCTCTTCCCCTGTGAAGAAAGTATCACACTCGAACATGTGGTACTCCAAAGCCAGCAACAAACCAAAACTCCGCTGTTTATTATTTTAGATGCCACCTGGCAAGAGGCGCGCAAGATGATCAATAAGAGCCGTTGGTTAGAAGGTATCCCTACTATGGGATTGTCTGCGTCGGCGGACTCACAATATCAGCTGCGACGCAACCAACAACAAGGTAATTTGTGTACGTTTGAAGTCGCTGCACATTTGCTCGGGCAACTTGGAGAACAAAACAACCAACAACAAATGCAGCGCTTTTTTGCCCATTACCTCGCTCTGTTCCAAGCTGAAAAGAGTGGACACGCTCTTAAGCGTTAACCATTAAGCTCAGTAGAAGAACCAAACAAAAAACGCAGCCTACGCTGCGTTTTTTACGACAAGAAGTTTCACGTGAAACATCATTAAAACAGTCGAGTCGGCTCGCCAAGATAGTAACCCTGCAAATAATCCACCCCCATGTCTTGTGCAATGGTACACACCTCCTGATTGTGGACGAACTCCGCCACCGTCTCCGCGTTAAACACCTGGCACAAACGCACCAACTGGGAAGCGATCTTGCGCTGTTTTAAGTCTTTATCAATATCACGAATCAAGCTGCCATCGAGCTTTATGACTTCTGGCTCCAACTTTAGGATTTCATCGATATTCGAATAACCGGACCCAAAGTCATCAACAATGATACGCGCCCCTAAGCTTCTAAAATGACTGCACACTTCTATCATTCGGCCGTAGTCTTTGATCTGCTCAGATTCCAGCACTTCTAAACCAATTCGCCTTGGGTCATTTAGCTGGCTAATTTCATGCTCTAAAAGCATTAAAGTTTTATCACTGAGCAAATCTTGCGGCGATAAGTTTATAGAAAAGTCACCTTGCTTATCTCGCATATAATGCAACGTAGAATGAATCATGTGCCGACTTAGTCGAGTGTAAAGATGCGTATCAGAGATAATTGGCAGAAAACGCCCTGGCGCAATCACCGTTCCATCGGCTTCCAGAATACGAACCAAACATTCTTGGCTTGCCAATTTGTGGCTACCAGCATGCACAATGGGTTGGCTATAAGTGATGATGTTCTGTTTGAGAATGGCTCTACTGACGCAACTTAGCCATCCAAGTTGCTCTTTACGCACATCCTCACTGACTTCAATATCTTTCGCATTACAGATATGAGTATTACTGCGTACACCGGAGCGTCTCGCTTCGATGCCTTTGAGTAAGAGCTCATCCACTGAAGCGGATGGAAAATCTCGGCGACTCACTAAGCCGCCGCATAGCGAGATAGAAAGATAATCTATTTCACGTAGGCCAATTGGCTCAAAATTAGTTTGTTCTACCGCGTCAGCAAAACGCGTAAAGTGCTGTTTGATGGTCTCGCTGCTTTGATCAGCTTTAAATATGAACGCCCATTCACCAACCCCAATACTATAAAGCTGCAAAGCCGTTGGCATGCCGAAACGCTTTCGTAGTCGATTCGTAAAGTGCATTGAGAGATCTTTGAGTAATTGATCTCCCACTCGGTAGCCGTATTTTTCGTTAATATGACTAAAGTTAAGTAGCTTTAGAGTCAACAAATGCTCATCCAAATCGATGTTACTCAGCCGCTCTTGCAATGCGACCCGGTTTTGTAACCCCGTGCGACTGTCGCGTCGATAGCTTTCTTGTAACTTGCGCGTTTGGCGATCGAGTTGATATCCCATATGCGCGTTCATATGGTTGAGATCGCCGATCGCATTTCGAATCAAGCTAAACAACGGTGAAATAGAGGAGCTAACGGGCGACTTAGGCAAGTTCAATGTTTGCACTTCGTCTCCCTCTCGCATCGCTAAATACGTCAGGCTGTGATGAAGAATTTCGGGCTGACCAATACCACCATGCAGTTCCCCCATACAGTAACTACCAAACGTCGTCGCAATATCTTTAAAGGCTTGGACTTCGTCGCTGCTGTCAATAAAGTCTAACCGTGACGCGCAGTTAAAAATCATCACGACTTCAGGTTGGTGCATGGCTAACTCAACCACACCATGCCGCACTTGCTCGAGCGTTAACGAGGGATGGTTATAGCAAAATTGCACTTCGTCACCAAGACACCAGGGCCTGTCGAAGCTCATACTGCCATCAGCGTGTAGCTCCGTTACCGTACAAACTTCCTTTCGCCCTAAGCTTTCTCGATACAAAGGAAAGCTGAGCAGTTGACTCAGCGTCACGTCATGGCCATCCGCCAAGTAACGCTTGTATACTTCCAGCGCTTTCTTCTCACCTAAACAATACAAGCGCGTTCCTTTTGCATGAGTGACTTTGTGTGGCATGCCAATCGGGTTCCATTCCGAATACGCATTAGTCCATAGCTTCAAAGTATCACTGTGCAAAGCTACGGCAACCACAGCGTTATCGTAAACTCGGTTTTGATATAGCACCCAGCAGCCATCGTCAATACTCTGCGCCAACCCTCCAGAAATCACTACTTCTTCACTGGCGAAGGTTTGAAACAAGGGATAGTCACGTCGTTCAATTTGCACAGCAAAGCTGAGGATCACCTGTGAATTATGCTGCATTAGAAGAGAGCGCTTGAGCTCCCCGCCATCAATGTCAGGGGAGTAAGAGTATGTTTGTACCGCAGAAGTCAGCGTGGTTTGCTCAAATTCAATCACACTCACTAGGCAACCAGAGGTAAATATCTCCCCTTCCAGAATTACATTACGCGTACTATGCCCCATAACATGAGCATTCGGCAGCGACGACAAAACGGCGTCTGCAAGTGTGGTCGTAAATTCGCGCGATTGCGTCGACAATATTTGTACTAAATATTGTTTATCTGAGGAAGTCGGAAAAGTGACTAAAAAGTCATTCAGTTGACTGACATCGTGAACCAGTTTTGAAAAAGCTCGCATGGACCTACCACTGCCGTAACACTATCTTCACCACGACGTGTGGCGTTACTATTTTTATTTAATAGAGAATAATTTACGTGGCTTTGAGCTGCTTTTCTAGACACAAAATGAGATTAGAATGGATTAATGCGAAAGCAATTAAAAAAGTGTGAGTAACGGCTGCAAACTATTGATTTCAATATCAGGTAAAGTACGTGTTTTTGAATGGTTAATGACATTTTTATTCATATCATTAAACCAACAGGCTGCAAAACCAGCCAACTTTGCACCATGCACATCCGTGGTTAGATGATCACCGACATGCAGAATATTCTCCGCAGGAATATCCAAGAATCGCTTCGCTTTAGTAAACATATCGGTTGCGGGTTTCGCCAATCCATCTGGTCCTGCTTTAAGTACCTGTTGGAAATAAGGCGTAAGACCGATGCGGTCTAAATCCACATTACCGTTGGTGATTGCCACCAACGGGATGTGCTGCGCGAGTTCCTCCAGTACATCGAGGCTTTGCTGCGGCACTTCAAAACGGTTACGCCAGTCCAACGCAACGTCTACTGCGGCTTTCGCGGCGGCATGTGCTGCGTCTTCGTCGTAGCCTACTTGGGAGAAGGCTTGCTGAAGTTGCACTAAACGCCATAAAGTGACATCGCTCTTCAGCTCGGGTTGTTGCTGCACAACTCGCTGTTTGAGAGCAAACCAATCCGCTTTGTTCATATGAGCAACCGCTGGATGATGGTGCTTGAGCCAAGATAGCAACTCACGCTCCATGCGAACGATCACAGGATAGTTGTCATAGAGGGTATCATCTAGGTCAAAGGTCATTGCCTTAATAGGCTCGATACGGCGATAAAATTTCATACTTCGGCTCACTCCCCGTTCTTTTTGCGTGCGCGTGGGTGGGCTTGGTCGTAGGCTTGCGCCAAATGTTGGAAATCCAAGTGCGTGTAGATTTGGGTCGTCGAAATGTTCTCGTGCCCTAAAAGCTCCTGCACCGCACGTAAGTTATTGCTTGATTCGAGCATATGTGTCGCAAATGAGTGACGCAATTTATGCGGACTAATATGGCTTGCGACAGACTGTTTCTGCCCCCATTCAGCCATGCGCTTTTGCACGCTACGATGCGAAATACGCGTTCCGAGCTTAGATACAAACAAGGCGGGCTCACCTGGAGCGGCTAAATCACCACGAACGCGTAGCCACTTCCCAACCCACTCGGTTGCCATCCCAGAGAACGGCACTTTACGTTCTTTATCGCCTTTACCAATAACACGAAGCTCACCACTACGCAGTTGTACGTCACGTACATCCACACCCACCAGTTCAGCCAAACGTAAGCCGGCGCCATACATCAGCTCCATCATGGCGCGATCGCGCACAGCCAACGGGTCGTCCTCGTTGACTTCAAGTAATTGGCTCACTTCGTCAACATCGAGGTTTTTGGGCAACGGGCGTTTTTTGCGAGGTGCTGAAACCCCTTTGGCTGGGTTAGCCGACATCTCGCCACGCAGAATAAGGAAATCGAAAAAGCTACGCAGCGATGAGAGTCGCGTTGCCAAACTGCTGGCTTTCATGCCTTCTCGCATGCCCTTACCTGCTAATTGGCGCACCCAACCAGCATCCACTTGAGACCAATCTTTGAGCCCCATTTCAGCTAAGTGCTGCGCCATAGTTTCTAGCTGCTGTTTGTAATTGCGCTGAGTATGTAGGCTAAGCCCCTTTTCGCTTCGTAAGAATTCATAGAAGCGCTCAAGAGGCTTTTGCAGACTATTTGGCAGAGGAGTGTTGGGAGTTGTCGTCATCGTAACTTTGCCATACCAGTGTTTGAGCGAGATGTGCCACTACTAATGATAGGTGACGCAAAAACAAGGTATCCATATCTGGCTGAAAATGGCCGCCATCTTCACTAGAAAAAGCAAGCACGCCCAGAGTTTGCTGTTTCACGAGCGGCAGTACCACATAGGACCCCATTTCCGGCACTTCCATGTTGCCAAACAAAGCTTCACGATCCACTTTGCGAAGACGTCCTAAGTACGCATCTTTGCCATTTAAGTGAGTGGCCGCAAAGCGTTGATAACTTTCCTTACTCAATTGAATCGATGCGTCGCATTGACTAAACAATCGAACAAACGCACGTAAGCCCAATGCTTTGGCTTTCTCTTCGATAGAATGAATGACTTGTTTAAAGTCACCACACTTTAGAATCTGCCCCTGCAAATCCATAAATTCGTAAAAGGTGCGATCATTGTTCGCCGCAAGCGACATTAGTGTAGTGATCTCTTCCTCTAACTCTTCAATGCGCTGACGTTGGCGATTCATTTGGATGTGTACCAAAGATACCGCGCCTAAGTCTGAGTGTGGGAAAGATAAACGATCCACAAGCTCCGGACGTTGCACAAAAAAGTCTGGATGATCTTTGAGGTACTCGGCCACTACTTCAGCCGTTAAGGCATCTGCTTCTACTTGAGACAAACCGTTTCCTTTTTCTTCAACTAGCAAGACAATTGACCATCAAATACATGCGTTGTAGGTCCGGTCATAAACAACGGCTTGCCAGGGCCTTGCCATGCAATTCGCAATTCACCACCAGGTAGAGAAACCTTAACGTTTTCATCCAACAAGCCCTGCAGAATCCCAACCGCGACTGCCGCGCATGCACCACTACCACAAGCTTGTGTCTCTCCTGCGCCTCGCTCGTAAACTCGAAGACGAATATGGTCACGACTCATCACCTGCATAAAGCCAGCGTTGACGCGCTCTGGGAAACGCTCATGCGACTCAAGCAGCGGACCGAGAGTTTCCACTTCTGCCGTATCCACATCGTCGACCACGGTCACTACGTGCGGGTTACCCATGCTCACAGCACCACAAAACAAGGTATTGTCGCCTGCTCGCATGATGTAAGTTTTCTCTTTTTGCTTCGCTTTGAAAGGAATTTTGTTCGGTTCAAACTCTGGCACGCCCATGTTGACCGTCACTTCCCCATCATCTTCGATGTTGAGAATCATCTTTCCTTTCTTGGTGCTCACGCTGATGCTGTATTTATTGGTCAGCCCCTTCAAGCGAACAAAGCGGGCAAAACAGCGTGCACCGTTACCACACTGTTCAACTTCACTACCATCGGCATTAAAAATCCGATAATGGAAGTCGGTTTCAGGGTCGTAAGGGGCCTCTACCACAAGCAATTGGTCAAAACCAACGCCAGTATGACGATCCGCCAAGCGGCGGATCAGGTCTTGCGAGAAAAACACGTTCTGGGTGATACAGTCGACGACCATGAAGTCGTTGCCCAAACCGTGCATTTTGGAAAAGTGGAAATGCATTTGTTGTGTGTTACTCCGGTAGAATCTGTTCCAGCTGCCACAAACTGGTCAGCTCCTCACGCTGGCGAACTAAGTGGCTTTGTTTACCGTCCACCATCACTTCTGCTGCTCGGGTACGAGTATTGTAGTTCGAAGACATCACAAAACCATAGGCACCTGCTGAACGAACCGCGAGTAGATCACCTTCTTGCAAAACGAGTGCGCGATCTTTACCCAAGAAGTCGCCGGTTTCACAAATAGGACCAACCAAGTCGTAAGTCTGAGCTTCACCCTTTCGCGGTGAAACTGGCACAATATCTTGCCATGCTTGGTATAGCGCAGGACGCATCAAGTCGTTCATTGCAGCGTCGATAATCGCAAAGTTTTTATGCTCAGTATGTTTTAAAAACTCAACACGCGTTAGCAAGATACCTGCGTTCGCAGCAATTGCACGGCCTGGCTCAAAGATCAGCTCCAAGTCTTGGTGATTTTCAAGACGACCAAGTAACGCTTTGGCGTAATCAGAAGGCTGAGGTGGTAATTCATCACGATAGACCACACCCAAACCACCGCCGACATCAAGGTGACGAATGTTAATGCCTTGCGCTTTTAAATCATCAATCAGGGCTAATAAACGGTCTGTCGCGTCGATAAATGGGTCTATATTGGTCAGCTGAGAACCAATGTGGCAGTCGATGCCTTGCACATTCAAGTTCGGCAGGCTTTGCGCGAATTTATAAACATCTGGCGCACGATCAAACGCAATGCCGAATTTATTGTCGCGAAGACCGGTCGAAATGTAAGGGTGTGTTTTCGCGTCGACATCTGGATTGATACGAAGAGAAATTGGCGCAATCACACCAAGCTCACCCGCAACCTTGTTCAAACGTTCTAGCTCTGGCTCAGATTCAACGTTGAAACATTTGATACCTAGCTCAAGAGCGCGCTTCATCTCTGCCGGTGTTTTACCAACACCAGAGAAAACGACTTTTTTCGGATCACCGCCTGCGGCAATCACACGCTCAAGTTCACCACCCGACACGATATCAAAACCCGATCCCAAACGCGCTAGCGTGTTCAATACGCCTAAGTTTGAGTTGGCTTTCACCGCGTAGCAAACCAGGTGAGGATGCTGACCCACAGCACTATCAAACGCCTTCCAATGGCGCTCTAGCGTGGCTCGAGAATATACGTAAAGAGGAGTGCCATATTGCTCTGCAAGAGCTTGAAGTGGGACGTCTTCGGCCCAAAGCTGGCCATCATCCTGATAGTTGAAGTAATCCAAAATTCGCTTCCCTTATTTTATTCGACTGCTGAACCCTAATTTCACCCTAAGGTGCGGTTATTTATTGTGATTGCTCATTCTGTTGAGTGTCATCTGGAATGTATAGTGAGCCAGACTGACCACACCCCGCTAAGGTCGCGGCAACCATCACAAACAACACAGTAACTAATTTTTTCATTTCGCATATCGTGATTATTGAATCAATGCCCCCTATAATCGCACCACACTCAGGAAAAGCAATAGGATAGACGGATGAACGATACTGAATTTCATCAACTGGTGGATGCGCAGATGCAAATCATCGAAGAATCCATCGATGATTCAGGCGCAGACATTGATTACGAAGTCACTGGCAACGTAATGACATTGGAATTTGAAGACCGCAGCCAAATCATCATTAATCGCCAAGAGCCGATGCATGAGATCTGGCTAGCGTCCAAATCTGGTGGTTTCCACTTCAAACTTATTGAAGGTAAATGGACCTGCTCAAAAACGGGTATGGAGCTATTTGAAATGGTGAAGCAAGAATGTGAAAAGCACGCGGGCGAAGCCATTGATTGGGCATAATTCTGGTCAATCGTCACCAAAACAAAAAGAGCACCGAAGTGCTCTTTTTGTTTATTGATACGGGTTTAATTACGCGTTCACAGTTTTGGTCGGGCGACTCGGTGAACAACCGTCATTACGGTAAGGAATGATATACGCATTCCCCTCTTCAGGGTGAATAATTTGATAGTACTGAGGCAGGTTAAAGTTAATAAACTTAGACGCGACGCGACTATCGTCTTTTACCGACGTGTAGAAGCTGTTTACAGACGAAATCATTTCATCTTTAGAGCCGCTAAATTGGTGATACACTTCCACTTGATTTGACTCATCCAACACATAAATATTGAAGCCATCTTCGTTATCTTCAAAGAAGAACTGCACCAGACCTTCACTGGCAAACCCATCCACCGCTTCCGGCATTTGATATTCTTGCTCACGATCGAGCATTAACAGCGGCGAGCCTTTGAGTTTGTTAGTAGAAATGCTGCGGTAGAAATCGATGGAATTTTCTAGCTTCTGCACCGACACACCACGACGTTCAAAGAACAACCCATAAGTCTGGTTACCAAGACGCATCGCTTTAAAGCGGCGACGTTTCTCTTGTTCTACTGGTTTCAAGCGTAAGTCGATACATTCAGCTAAAAGCTGGTAAACCATATTACGCATCACACCACGCATGTTCTTCGCATAGCAGAACACATCCACTGATTCTGGTGGCAACGCATCTTGGTGCATTTTGCCCAAAATGGTTTTCAGTGCATCCAGCATCGCCGTTTCCCCTTTGAAATGCAGCGTACGCACTTCATGCCAAGAGTTACGGTAAACAAGGTCAACACTGCCGACTAAATTTTTATGTTCTGGACCAAAGCTAAAAATATCGGTGTTCTTAACATCCACTTTCAACGAACGACCAGAAAGTTCAGACGTCGGATCATTTTCAAAGTTGATGAACATCGCAAGCTGGCTTATTTCACAAGGACTCGCTAGCGCCTGCATAGATGGACGACGCTTACGCAACGCAAAAGTATTTCGTAAGTCACTCACCATTTGGTAAAACTTATCAATATCTAGCTGCGCTTCACGTACCACGGCATGTAAACGAGTCGATTCAGTGATCAAGCCATTGAAGAATGCCCAAGCAACCAACTTACTCAAGTATTCATGATGCTCTAGATATGGTTGCCCCAAAATGCGGTGCGCAATAAGCGGTTGTTTATAGAGGTACCAACCAGACTTGTTCACTCCCCCTTTTTTCACTTCGATAAAGCTCAAGTCAGGCTCGTGCAGATCAGGTGAAATCTGTGGGTTTAGTAACGTTACTTTGCCCGGCAATACTTCAAAAGCAGCGTAGAGTTTACGGGCCAAAATACTGATGTCTTGCGGACTGATAGCAGAAGTGATGTCGTTACGACGCGCAAATTGAATCAAGTTACGGTAGCTTTGCATCAACGCATCCAGCAATGCATGATGTACCACCTTCACTTGTTCAACCTTCCAATTACGGCGGTCATCGAGCTCTGCAACGACACTTGCATCCCAATTCCATTTTGCAATCATATCGCTCAGCGCTTCACGGCGCCAAGCTACTGAGCCAACATTCGGCTCACGAGATAATTTTTCATGGGTTTTGAGATAGAAACAGCGACGCACCAAATCCAAACGTGTATCGTCTTGAATTCGCTCTAAGTAACGGGTTACTTTTTCCAACATTAAGTAGTACGCATCCATGCCATAGAGATCAGGCTCATGGGCAAAGAAACGACGTTTAGTGTCGATGCTTAACAATTGAGTATGCGGGTATTCCCACGAGTAAGCTTCTAGCAAGATGGCTTTTAATACCGATTTGTAGGGAGAGTCGATGCTTTTGTATAACTGCCACAAGTTCGAACCGAAGTATTCTTCAGCAGGAATGCAGTTCAATTTACCAAAGTCGATCCATTCACTACAATCGATGTAACCATCACTGCACAATTGAGAAACGTACTCGTCGTAACACTCTTCCATTTCTGGCGGCACGATTTGCCATAACAAACGCTGTCCGGCAATACGCACCGCACTACGATAGAATTCATCTAACAAAAGTAAGTGCTGAGATGAACCACAGTTATCACCTGTCATCTCCTCAGAATGATTGCTTCTAAAGCGCTCTTTATCCATTAAGAAAAAGTTCGCTTCCACGCCTTTGCTTTGTGCCCAATCCGTGATGAGTAGGCATTTATTGGTCAATAACTCGCGTTCGTCACAATCCATCTCTGGTGAAATACACACCCAAATATCCAAATCACTGGAAGTACTTTGACCAATCGAGGAGGTACTGCCCATGGTGTACAAACCCAATATAGCGGGCTTTTCTACCGTCTTGAGCGGCTGACCAATGGCAAGTTGAATATCATCTATGAATTGTTGCTGAATGCTATTTAGTTCAAGCCCATGCACACCAAACGGGACATCGGCATCATAATAGCCAGGAATTACAGGATGGTTGTAGTTCAACAAGGCAGGAATCAAGTGGAAGACTTGCTGGCTTTGCGAATCCATAAGCGCCAACGCGCGATCAACTCGCTGCTGATTCAAATTATCTAGTCGCTGGATGATTTTTTGGGTGTAAGCCTGCAAGGGGAATTCCTTGGTTGAACAATCACGAAAATCTGCTGACGTTTTAAACCAAAACGGCTTAAAAACGTGATCAATTTAACACTTTTATTGGTGCGGGTAAAGCTTCACGCCCGTGTATCACTCCGGATACAAAACCATACTTTAGTCACAAAATTAATCGCGCGGTAGTGTCGCTCTTATTACCTATTACTAATAATAGTCCTTAGTCTAATTGAGAATCCAGTCACACTATTTTCATAACGTCATGTAATTCCATTCATAGCCTTCAGAGATAACGAACTAACAGTAAGCATTTCTTGATGAGAATGGTAGGATAAACCCAAATCCAAACAGCATTGAGAAGATCATGACACAATCCACACCGATTCGCATTGCAACTCGAAAAAGCCCTCTTGCTTTATGGCAAGCTTACTTTGTTAAAGACGCCCTTCAAGCCGCTCACCCAGGCTTGGAAGTCGAGTTAGTAACCATGGTGACCAAAGGTGACGTGATTTTAGATACACCACTAGCAAAAGTTGGCGGCAAAGGCTTGTTCGTAAAAGAGCTTGAAATCGCGATGCTAGAAGGACGTGCAGACCTCGCCGTTCACTCAATGAAAGACGTACCCGTCGATTTCCCAGAAGGCCTTGGCCTCGTGACCATTTGTGAGCGTGAAGATCCTCGTGATGCCTTCGTCTCTAATACCTATAGCCACATTGATGAGCTCCCTCAAGGTGCCGTGGTTGGTACTTGCAGTTTGCGCCGTCAATGCCAACTGAAAGAATATCGTCCGGACATCATCATCAAAGAGCTTCGCGGTAATGTGGGCACTCGCCTTGGTAAGTTAGATGCGGGTGAGTATGATGCAATCATTCTTGCTGCGGCTGGCCTTAAACGATTGAAGCTTGAAGAGCGCATTCGTAGCTTTATCGAACCAGAGCAATCACTACCAGCGGTAGGCCAAGGTGCTGTCGGTATTGAGTGCCGCCTTGACGATGAAAGACTGCTTAAGCTGCTTGAGCCACTTAACCACCAAGACACCGTAGACCGCGTTTTGTGTGAGCGCGCAATGAATCTGACCCTAGAAGGCGGCTGTCAGGTACCTATCGGCAGCTATGCCCTACTAGACGGCGACAACATTTGGCTACGCGCATTAGTTGGCGAACCAGATGGCAGCGAAATTGTTCGTGGTGAAATTCGTGGCCATCGTAAAGATGGCGAAGCATTAGGAGTGCAGCTAGCCAATGAGCTGCTAGATAACGGCGCTCGTGAAATCCTAACTAAGCTGTACGCAGATCACGAATAACCATGGCAGTGTTGGTCACTCGGCCGGGAGAGCAAGGCAGCGCGCTTTGCTCTCTGCTCGAAAGGCACGGCATTTCCGCATATCACCATCCTCTGATCGACATTGTCGCCGATCTCACGGACACGCACCTCTCTAAACATCTACATCAAGCTCAAATTGTTATCGCTGTTAGTCGACATGCAGTGCAATGTGCACAGCAAATCTTAGCCAGCAACGGGATGTCATGGCCGAAACAAGCTATTTACCTTGCCGTTGGTCAAAAAACAGCACACTATTTAAGCAAATGTACCCAACAGAAAGTACACTATCCCCAAGTCAGTGATAGTGAACACTTATTGCGACTGCCAGAGCTCAACAATGTGGCACAACAACAAGTTCTTATCCTTCGTGGTAACGGCGGAAGAGAGCTGATCAAAGATGCATTGGTGAGGCGTGGCGCAAAAGTTCACTATAGTGAGACTTACAAGAGAGAATTCATCCCATTCGATCCAGTAAGCTGTATCTCACTATGGAAAAACCTACAAATTAACCAGATTATTGTCACCAGTGGTGAACAACTGGATTATTTGTGCAGCCAATTGACGTCGGAGCAATTGACTTGGCTTAATCAACAAGAGTTGTATATCCCCAGTCAGCGTATCGCTGACATCGCAATTCAAAGGGGGTTCACTCGCGTGAGATGCACGGGAAGCGCATCCAACCAAGAATTACTGGCGGCTCTCCAGCCCTAGCTACACAGGATATAGGCATGACAAGTAAAAATAACGACCAAAAAAATAACGATAAAAACCTTTCCGAAGAAACCTCATCGGCACCGCTAGTCGAAAAAACCACATCGCAGCAGGATGCGGACCTTAAAAAAGAGCAACCACAAGCGGCCGAGCCCCCAAAAACAGCAGAGCCAACCAAAGTCGAGTTTGAAGAAAAACAAGGTAAACGTGGTGTCAAACTAGGTACGGTCGCTATCATCTTATCGATTATTTTTGGCGGTGGCCTCGCGTACAAGCTGCATCAACAGCAAGCCGATTACCAAGCGCAGATCGCCCAACTAAAAAGTCAGCTAGAAAGCACTCAAGCTTCCATGAAGCAAGAACTCAGCCGGGTACAAGAAGAAACCATCGAGAAAGCAACAACCGTGACACACAAAGCGGAAGTGGTACTTGGACAGCAACAGAAGAGCATTGAAAGCTTACAGCTCGCCGTTGCCGATGTGAAAGGTCGTCGACCAAACGACTGGCTATTAGCGGAAGCCGATTACCTTGTCAAATTAGCTGGTCGTAAATTGTTCTTAGAGCACGATGTAGAAAGCGCGACTCAACTGATGGAAAGTGCAGACCAACGCATTGCAGCACTGAATGACCCTAGCCTCGTCAAACTACGTAAAGCAATGGCGAACGATATCACCAAACTTCGCACGATCCCGCTAATTGACCGTGATGGATTGGTACTACGCTTAACTGCCCTACAACAGCAAGTAGACAAGCTCCCTCTCGCCAATGCACTGCTACCTGAAGCTGAAGCCGTAGAAAACACTGAAGTGTCTGAAGATATCGCAAACTGGCAAGATAACTTAATGACCTCTTTGAAGGACTTTTCAGAAAACTTCATTACCTTCCGCACGCGCGATGGTAACGTCATTCCACTGCTTTCTCCTGAGCAACACTTTTACCTGAAAGAAAACATCAAAGCCAAATTGGAAACGGCAATAAAAGCGGTGTACCAAGAGCAAGGTGAAATTTACACCACGTCTCTAAAAACAGCAGACAAATGGGCATTAGCTTTCTTCAACCAAGACGATAATTCTGTTAAAGAGTTCAACAAAACGGTTAACCTACTAAGTCAGCAAAATATTCAAGTGGAATACCCAACAAAACTGCAAAGTCAGTCTCAACTATCAGATGTCATCCGTGAACGCCTACGTCGTGAAGTCACAACGATGACAGGCATGGAGGATAAGTAATGTTTCGTCTTATTTTCCTATTTGTTGTACTAGGCGCAGGACTATTTGTTGGCACCCAGTTTTCTGGTCAGCAAGGCTATGTACTCATCTCCATTGCCGAGAAAACGATCGAGATGAGCGTAACGACATTAGTGGTTTTCGTTATCGCTGCACTCGCAGGTCTTTTTCTGCTTGAGTACCTGATTAAGAAGTTAGTTTATGCTAGTTCTACAACATGGAACTACTTCAGTGTTCGCAAAATGCGCCATTCCCGCCGATACACCAATGAAGGCATTATTAAACTTCTAGAAGGTGACTGGAAAGGTGCTGAGAAGAAAGTAACTCGCTGGGCAAATCATCACGATATGCCGCTGCTTTGCTACTTGGTTGCGTCTGAAGCCGCACAAGGCCAAGGTGATAAAGCAAAACGAGATCACTATCTAGCGCTAGCGAGCCAACAAGAGAACGCCCATCTCGCAGTAGAACTGACTCGAGCGAAACAATTTATCCGCGACAACGAGTTCGAGTCCGCTTTCGATACCTTGCAATCGTTAAAAAGTCAGTATGCGAGTAACTCTATTGTATTGAACTTGCTGAAAACAACGTACATGCAGCTAAAGTTGTGGCAACCTCTTATTGACCTCTTGCCACAACTAACCAAAGCAAAACTCATCACGGAAGAAGAACATGCAGAGCTGATTCAAAAGGCGCAGTGCGGCTTACTCCATGAAGTAGCGCAACAACAAGGTAGCGAAGGGCTAATCTCCCATTGGAATAGTCTCTCACGTAAAGTGAAACAAGACACAAACCTCGTTGCCTGTTTTGCTCGAGAACTCATCACACGAAAAGCTGATGCAGAAGCCTTTACCGTGCTAAAAGAAGCATTAAAAAAACAACCTGCCCCAGAGCTTTATCAACTTCTGCCAGATCTAAACCTGCCAGATACCCACCCTGTCGTGGTCTTCTTAGAGGGAGTAGTGAAGAAAGAACCGGATAACGCCGCTGCCCATAGCGCATTAGCGCACTTCTATTTCCGTCAAGAGAAGTGGCAAGAAGCCCAGGATCACTTTGAGATCGCCTTAAAGCTTCGCTCTGACGTCTCTGACTATGCATTCCTAGCAGACACACTAGAGAAGCAAAATCTAACCAAAGCTGCTCACGAAGTCTCTCGTAAAGCTCTCACGCTCGTACAGAATGACTAACTTAAGATGACCTAACCAAGCCGACAGCTTACCTGTCGGCTTTTTTATTGCCTGCTATTAACCCTTCAGTCCTTACATCAATATGTTTATCAAATTCATTGGTTCCCAAGTAATTTCCAACTTCCTAGCAACTCACTATCGTTTCACTTTCACTCTTCTCTTTTGACTACTCTGATCCTGTCATTCCAGCAGAATCCAAAAACAATTTTAAAAGATGCAGGAATACGTAACTTTAGCCTGTTGATGTATGGTTTTAAGACGTAGCTAGATTTAGGCAATAGAGCACACGCATCGCTAGACTGAGCAAAACAAAAAGATACATCAGTGAAACAGTGGCTATTTTAGTATGCTTATTTGTTCGGTCTATCCGGTAAAAGGGGCTAGAGAAGCAATGGTAGTGCTTTAAGAGAACGATAAGGCAATAGATGGTTCAACACCTTAACAAAGCATCTCCAACAACCTTATCGGGACAGCATGCAGTGATGAGGATGAACAGCTTTAGAGGCAACTGCACTTCTTAGCAAAAATCAAAACGTCACAACCAATACCGATCCCAATATTACTTTGTCGAAAAGTAGATCGCATATGGAATTGATTTTTGGCAAGCATAGATAGAGTAATAAAGATGTGCGGAAATGAAAAAAGCCTCGCTATTTCTAGCGAGGCTTCTTAATAGTGGCGGAGAGATAGGGATTTGAACCCTAGATACGCTATTAACGTATGCCGGTTTTCAAGACCGGTGCTTTCAACCA
>NZ_JAWOWF010000051.1:0-34857 GCF_033340295.1 Vibrio sp. 1401 | reverse complement strand
CTACGATGATTAACTGATGTAACCGATCAGATCGTAACTTCCTGATTTAGTTCCATCGAATTACGCAACAAAGCCAATGATGGATTACATTGAACTGAAAGGGGATAAACACTATCAATTTAAAGATACAGGCCGCTTTATTTTTGAAGAAGGTTCAAATTTAGACACGCTATTTGCACAGCGCTTTCGTGAAGAAGTGTTTAGCCACGATATTCGGCCTCCAATTTGTGTTGGACGCATTGCTATTACCGAAGAACAAGAAGAAAAACTGGCAAATGAAGTGTACAACAAATTAATTGAGTTTGATGTTCAAAATAAAACCAGTGAAAACAGTCAACGACTAAAAAATGTTTTACTCACTTTTACGCCTGGTAATCAGATATTTTTGGCTGACACAATTCCGAATATTAATGGCGATTTATTAAAATCCATCACTATCGCTAAAGAAAAATAAAAGAATAATTATTGGAAGCTCGTGCTTATTTAGTGCGAGCCGAGCTTCTGCACACTAAAAATACTCATTTATATAAATGAGAATATAAAAATGACGTAAATAATAGGGAAAAAGTATGTTTAAAAAGAGCACACTTGCCATTCTGATCGGGGCTACTATTTCGCTTGTTGGATGTGGTTCCAATGATAAAACTGAAATCCGTTTACCACAGGCGCCAACTTCGGAATTTACTAACGTGATTGATCGTACTGGTAATCCAACTTACCTGCGTGATTACGACAGTTATTCGAACCTGAAGTACAACGCACTCACGGACAACGGCGCGTGGCATGGCCATTTGCTACCTGAAGATGCGGCGGGTTATGGCGCTTTCGGCGGTATTATGCAAGTGACGCAAGAGTACGCGCATTTTATGTCTGGCCAAACGTTCGACAAGCTCACGTTGACCGACAAAGTGAGTGGCCAAACTTACGATTTATCGAACGCAGAAGCGAAAGTCTATTCCATTCCAGGTGCGTTAGTGCAGGTGTTGGACTTGGACGATATTCACGTGCAAATGGTGCTGCGCTTCGTGACTGATCGCTCTTCGCTGGTGGAAACGCTCATCACTAACAAAACTGATCGTGATATGAACTTGGCGTTGGAGTGGGACGGCGAGTTGGTGAAATACGCGCTGTCGACGCGCAAAAACCAAACCGTGGCGCAGTACTACCCAGATTACAAGCGCCAGATTTCGACCATCGAAAACGGCATTAAAATTAACTTTAGCGAGATGAAAGACAACTGGGCGATTCGTAATGACCGCGATGCCGAGTTCCGCATTACTCGTTCTCTACCGACGAAGACGTTCACCAACGAAACCTCATTCAGTTCTACCGCGGAGATGAGCCTACCAGCTGAGCAAACATCGGCGGTTTATACGGCGTATTCTAACCTGCACAATGCGAAAGAAGTGCAGTCAGAATCGTTGAAATTGCAAGATGTATTAGCGAATCCAACTCAATACATGGAAGCGTCGAAAGCGCGTTGGGACGGCTATTTAGCGAATGGTCTTATCAACAAAGAAGCGACAGCAGACCAAGCTCGCGTAGCGGTAAAAGCGATGGAGACCCTAAACGGTAACTGGCGCTCTGCGGCGGGCGATATTGAACAAGCGACAGTCACGCCATCGGTCACTGCGCGTTGGTTCTCTGGTAACTTAACGTGGCCGTGGGATTCGTGGAAACAAGCGTACGCGATGGCGCATTTCAACCCAGATGTTGCGATGGACAACATTCGCACGGTATTCCAAGAGCAAGTTCAAGCTGATGACAAGATCCGTCCGCAAGATAAAGGCTACTTGCTGGATGTGTTGACGTACACCAAACCTGTTAGTCGTGGTGGTGCTGGCTCTGAAAACTGGAACGAACGCAATACGAAACCATCGTTGGCGGCATGGTCTGTGATGGAGGTGTATTACGCTCTCGTGAACCAGTTTGATCGCCCAGAAGACGCGCAAAAATTCATTGATGAAATGTATCCGAAGTTGGTGGCATACCACGATTGGTGGCTATCCAACCGCGACCACAACCAAAATGGTGTGCCTGAATACGGCGCGGCAGTAGACCCAGCACACAACACGGAAGAAGGCGTGATGTACGTTTGGGTAGAAACGCGCGATCCTAACTTCACGACCATTATTCCTGCAGAAGACATCATCGAGCAAAACGGCAATTCTTATAAAGTAAAAGGCATGGCGTCTTACAATAAGATTCTCGATGAAGTGGATTACATGACGATTCACGTCGGCGCACAAGAAGCGGCGGGCTGGGAATCGGGCATGGATAACGCGGCTCGTTTTGGCTTTATCTACAACATCCACAACATGAATTCGCAAGCTGAAGACATCAGCAACCCAGACAGAAATGTGGATCAACTTGGTCGCTACGCGGCAAGTGCGTACGGCTTTGATAACAGCATCAAGCTGGAAGGCGAAGAGTGGGTGTACAGCAATACGTCAGCGGAAAACTTAGCGAAACTCGATCTAGCGAAGAAAGATTGGGAAGTTCGTTTTGCAGAAAACCGCACCAACAATAACGCAGCGGACGGTGAGCTGCTTGGCTTCTCTATGCTGCAAGAATCGGTGGATCAAGCCTCTTACATGTACTCAGACAACAAATACTTAGCGGAAATGGCGAAGTTGGTGTCTGATGGCGTAGAAGGTAAAGATCGTGCGCAAGAATTCCTTAATGGCGCAGAAAAAATCAAGACTTACATTAACCAATGTATGTTTGATGAAAGCACAGGATTCTTCTACGACATTCACTTGAATGTGGCTGAAGATGGCACTACTCCTGCGCCTCTTGCAAATGGTTGTGCGGGTTTGCCGATTGTAGAGCGTGGACGTGGTCCTGAAGGTTGGTCGCCGCTGTTTAATGGTGCAGCAACGCAAGAGCATGCCGATAAAGTGATCGCGGTGATGCGTGATCAAGACGAGTTCAACACGCCAGATAAATTCCAAGGAACGGGAGTGCCTTTGCCGACCGCATCGCAAACCAACCCTGCTTACGGTAAAGATGTGTACTGGCGTGGTCGCGTGTGGCTAGATCAAGTGTACTTTGGCTTCCGTGCGATGGAAAACTACGGCTACAAAGAAGAAGCGATTGCAATGGCGAATGAACTGTTTAACAACGCAGAAGGTATGACGGGTGACATGCCAATCCGTGAAAACTACAACCCAGAGACGGGCGCGGTACAAGGTGCGTCGAACTTCTCTTGGTCTGCAGCGCATTTGTACATGATGTACAACGGATTCTTCAAAAACTAGATCGCACACATTAGGCGCTTTGGATGACCCCCCTAGCATTCGTAGCGCTTAACGAACGATAATTCAGTGACAAATAAGACAAACCGGACTGTGTTAGCAGTCCGGTTTTTTATGCCTCTTGTCACAAAGATTTTAGTGCTGGGTCAGGGCGTGTTGCCATATCGAAAGCATCTCTTCAGTAAACAAGTAAAAGCGCATGTCGAGTGCCGCGTATTCCGGTCTTTGGCAAACGGCCATCGCGACTTCTGCTGCTTCTTGAGGTGGGTAACCATACACTCCGCAAGAAATCGCAGGCAGCGCCACACTTTGGCAGTGGTTGGCGAGCGCGAGATCCAGCGAACGTTGATATGCAGATTCCAACACCGCTTTTGGATCGGCGAATTTATCGTAAATCGGGCCAACGGCATGAATGACGTAACGCGCGTTTAAATTGCCAGCCTCAGTAATGCGTGCGTCACCAAACGGGCATCGAATATCGTCGACATCATCAACGGCATAACACGCATTGATAAGCGCAGGCCCTGCTGCGCGATGAATGGCACCATCGACGCCACCTCCGCCGAGCATTCTCGGGTTTGCTGCATTCACGATGGCATCGACATGGGCGGTGGTGATGTCGCCTTGGACTAACGAGATCGCGTTCATTTTTTTGAGCCTTCTACAATGGTGAGAAACAAATGGTCAGTAACACAGTTAAGTGTAGCTTACTCATCAATCACTTGAGGTTTTAACTCGACGACATTTCCTTCCGGATCATGTATATAGAGTGATCTACCGAACCCTTGTGCGCCATACCGCTTCGCAAACTCTTCGGTTTCAATGCCGCGCGCACGCAGATATTCCAGTAATTCATCCTCGGAAAAAGGCGCCAATTGCAGGCAAAAATGGTCAATATTACGACCATTTTGAACTGGTGGCTTACCGCCGAGTTGGCCCAATTCGCTGTCTACCGTCACTACATCAATCAATGCGTTACCTGCCCTAAGTTGAGTTAAACCAAGTTCCGTTACTTCGCGTTCGACAGGGCAGCCCAAAATGTCTTGATAGAAATGCAACATAGCATCGAGGTTACAGGTCCTTAATACAACATGATCAAGCGCTTTGATGGCGATTGGATTTTTGGTGGGCATGCTTCACTCCTTTTTGCATTGTGTTGAGGTAAGTATAAAGTGACCTTAAAAGTGGTGAGAGAAATGATCAAATTCAAGATGTTTTTTTGCTAGAGCGAGTGCAGAAACACTGCAACTCAAAGCAAACAAAAAAGGCTAGCGTATTGCTAGCCTTTTGGAATATGGATGGGGCTCTTACTCGTAATCAGAAGCGTAAGTTTCTTCGTAAGTGTGTGAGTAAAGCTCGAATAGGTTGCCGAATGGGTCTTCTAGGTAAACCATTTTCGCAGGCTTATTATCGTCTTCTGGGTGGTAACGCATGATGTCCATGCGAACTTTGCCACCTAGTGCTTCGGTGCGTTTGATAGCACCTTCAAAATCGTCTGTCTGCAAACAGAAATGGAAGATACCGATGCGAGAAAAATCCACTTCATGGCGCTCTTGACGTTCTTTCATTTCGAATAACTCAAGGCCGATGCCATCACTTGTCACAAGGTGCGCAATGTTGAAGCCTTTAAAGCCTTCCCCAAAGACCGCAATACACATTCTGCCAATTGCCGTTTCGCGTTCTTCAATCACTTTCGTGTTGCCCATAACGACTTTTAGACCTAGCGCTTGCGTGTAAAACTCAACCGCTTTGTCCATATCTCCGACCATAATACCGACATGATTCATTTTCATTTGTTTACTCCCAACATGTGTGTTTGAACGTTGTCTTGTTTCGATGTGGGAGAGTATATGGCGTGATGTTGATTACATGAAATTATCATAAATTATAAAAATGATAATTTTATTTAATGCTGTACATGTTGGGATTGAGTTAGTGAGCTAAGGCCTCAACAGCTTGCCTCACCGAGGTGAAATGAATCTTGATAATGCACCGTTGCGCGAGGCTGAATTCATGCGATTGGATTAATGACGTAACCTCTTCTACGGACAGCGTTCGTTCTTTTAGATGTAAAAGAGTGGTGTTCGAACCATTGTTTTTCAATTCAAACGTGTTGCCATTTGAGTCGATAACGTAATCATCTTGCCCAAAAATGAGGGCTTCGCATTCAGAGTCTAAGTCGGACTGGGAATGCGTATAGATCAGCTCATCGTCGCCGTCTAGTTTTAGCAAGCATGGCCAGCATACTGCGTGGTCTCTCATGGTTAACTCATTATTCATTGTTATTTAGAAACTTGACCCAGGTTGTTGCAAAAACGCTAACTCTTCGGGAGTGCTCTCTCTTCCCAGTATCGCATTGCGATGAGGATAGCGCCCAAACTGGTCGATGATGGCTTTGTGTTTTAGCTCAAAATCGTAGTTATTTTCAAGCCCTGATGCGCGGAACAATTTTTCAGCTTCGACATGAATGAGGCGAGATTCGCTGTGCATAAACGGCATGTACAAAAAACTTAGCTGCTCAGGCGCTAATTCTTTATCGTGACCTAACCGAATTGCCTCTTGAGCCAATGCTAATGCGAGTGGGTCTTGTGCAAACGCTTTTGGGGTGTTGCGATACACATTACGTGAAAACTGGTCGAGGACGATGATTTCGGCCAATCGTCCTTGTGCGCTGTCACGCCAATTAAACAGTTCACAACGAGCCGCTTGTTCTAATACCGAGGCAAATCGCGATGCAATACGCTTGTCCAGTTCTGGGTTGTTTTCAAACCAATTTTGGGGCGATAGCTCCTCGAACCAAAATTTGATGACTTCTTGGTACATGGATCTTCCTTCTTATTGCATTAGCTAAAGAATAAAAAGCCAGAAGGCGAGCTCCTGGCTTTCTGTGTTATCGACCGTAAGTCTCTACGATGTAACGTTCAAAATCGTCACACATTTGTTCGTCAGAGATGGCGTTGCTTGCCAGCTCTTTACTGCCGTCGACGACTTTAATCGCGGCGTTCAGTGAAGCGACTGATGCTCGTTCTCGCGTCGCAAGTGAGTCGATTTTCTTCTGCTGCACTTCCCATGCCTGTTCTGGCGACAGGTTACACACGTCTGCAAGGTACTTAGCATTAAAACCTTCACCAGTCAGGCTGACAATGGTTTCGTTGTGAGACAAGTGATTGCCTGCGTGCCAGTAGTGTTTTGCCAGCAGTGGGCCAATTTCTGGGTTATCCGTCAGGTAACCAAACTTCTCAAGGAAGTATGCACGGGTCTGATACACCGCCATGTGCGCGAGTAGATAACCTTGATACGCACAAGCCGCTTCGTCGGATAGCAAATGTGGAATCGCCATCAGTGGGCGAGGGCTGCATTCCAAACCAAGGATCTGTTTTTCACAATCGCGAGCCAGCTTAGTGATGCGTTCTGGCGTTAACTCGTCATCGCTCAATTGATACAACGCGCGCTCAAAATATGGTACAACCAAGATGCTACGTTCTTCATAAGCTTTGAATGGCTGACGGCTGTTGATCATTGCTTGAATAATCTCATCAGGCACAGAATTCCCTTCATCATCCAGTGCGTACTGTTTTAGCCAATCGGCATCGGTTAACAGGCTATCACAGAACATCGACTGAGTTTCTGCATAAGCCATTGACGTCGGCGCAAACTCCTGCGAGAAACAAGGCGCGTTCATTTTTACGTTCGCAAAGTGTGCTGCGTGGCCGCCTTCGTGGAACAGCGTGTTAATGCCATCATAGCCGCTGCCCACTTGGTCTGGCTTGGCATTACTGGTGAAGTTCACCTGCGCTGCGACCCATTCGCCTTGATTATAGAAAGAAGGGATAGGGCCGTGGCAGAACCCGTTCGGGTACTTACCTTTGCGATCTAGTAAATCCAGCGTTAGCGTCGCGCCAGAGTAATCAATATTTAGGCGACCAAATGATTCTACCCAGCGTCTCAGAGATTTTGAGAACGGCACGTATGGGTCAAGGTCACGCATAACGTCACCCGCGAATGAGTAAACAAAGTTGTAGCCTGCTAGTGCGCTTTCGCCTTTCTCTTTCGCCAAGTTTTCTAAGCTGTTTAGATGCGCATCTCGCGTGCGTTGTTCGAAATCTTCCAAAATCTCGAATAGCTGCTCAGAGCTCATCTTTTCCGTTTTTTGCACGGAGTAATCAAAGAAAGTCGCATAACCCAGTGAGCGAGCGAACTGGTTGCGCAGCTTGATCAGCTCTATAAAGCCGTTTTGCAGTAGCCATTGTTCAAGGTTCAGCAACGCTTGATGAGCTGATTGGCGAACTTCTTCATGATTGCTAGTGCGAATGGTTGAGCTTAATACTGGAAGTGAACCTTCTACTTGCTCGCCGTTCTCATCGGTAAATGTTTGTACGTGGTTCTGTTTTTTCTCGAAGAGCTCAGCTTCAAAGGTAATGAGCTGATTTTTCAACGCTTGTGCTTTTTCGCCCTCGATAGCGTGAGATTCAAACATCGCCAGCCAACCAGATAGACCCGTAATGGTTTGTTGTTTCTCTTGTGGGTCGGTAATTGAGTCCGCGGCTTCAAGCTGTTGTTTGATGGCAGTAATTTGCTCGGCGTTGCTTAAAAAGCTTGTCCATGCCGTTTGTGCTTGCGTCGAGCCATTATGGTCATCGCTGATCCCCATGTAAGTTTCCCAAAAGAAATCTTCTTTGGTGCGGTGAATCGCAAGGTAACGTTGATTGAGGTCGTTGAGGTAATCCGTTGCGGTCATTTTGATCCTTCAAATGGTTTCGTTATGTAGACAGTTGATTATTGCACGCTTGGTCGCGAGAAAGGAACGCTAATCTCATTTGTCGATTTTGCATCGCGTAAAGGTGATTTTACTATTTGTTTACATTTGGGTGAGTTAATAGGAGTTATGAGCTTGCAGTGTTAAGACTGGTATGGAGTTTACTGTTTATTAAGTAATTAATCTGCGGTGCGCTATCGATGATCCTTATCAGGTGTAATAAGATTTCCATATCGTGGCGATACAGTTGGAAACGATATGATAAATAAGACAAAAGTTACGTTATTGGCGGTAGGTACGATTTTAGTTGGATGTTCCACAGTCGCGCCACCAAGAAATGATGCGGTTGAAAGCATTCAACAAAAGTGTTCTGTGATTTTAAGCAATGATGTTGCGGGCGATCAGCGCTGGCAGACGTACAACGGCTTGCTTGTAGAATATGCCGTGCATGGCGTTAAGAGTCAGGCACAACTGGAACGTTTTGAAGCGTTTGTGCAGAGAGTGCAAGATGATGAGTCTGGACAGTTAGTTACAGAGTTGATTGAGGTCACCGACTGGGGATGCTCAAACGGCAATTATCTTGAAGAGATGAGCTTGTTTATTCAAGAAGTTCAAAAGTAAAAAAACCGAGCGTTAAGTCGCTCGGCTTTTCTGTTTGTGGAACGCTTTTGTACGCTGGTTCGTCAGGACGTTTACTCCTCTGGATACTCGCCCATACCTTGCGTTTTACCTTCCGCTTTCCAATGCTCTCCAGGAGCAAATGCTTCATCGCATAAATCTACGGTGTAGCCCATTTCTGTGATTTCCTTCAAAGTGAGGTTATCAGCAATATTTGCAACTTCCCCCGATTTATTCCGTAACTCCATGTTGATCTCTCCTCTGTAGGTAGACGAGTGGCATCAATGCACAGTGAAGAATGCATTGGTAACCTTTGTTCTAAGTATATAACCCGCTGCTAAAAATGAAGGTTTAATCCACTTTTTAAATATGGGTAATTGGATAATGCTTTGAGCTGCTTCCGTTATTTAGAACCGCAGCATCGCGATAGTTTGCCATTTGTGATTTATTGAGTGATTAAACGGTCAATTTGGAAACTCGAAATGGTGATTCTCGACCACGCTTTAGCACAACAAATTGTTGATCGAACCATGTCCATCATTGGTCACAATGTGAATGTGATGAACTCGGCAGGCATCATCATTGGCAGTGGCGACCCTAAACGTGTTGGGCAAGTGCATGATGGCGCGGTACTGGCGCTGAATCATGGCGATTCGCTAGAGCTTAATGAGCAGCAATGTTTGACGTTGCAGGGTGTCAAACCCGGTATCAATATGCTGTTGAAATTGCATGGTGACGTGGTCGGTATTGTTGGTGTCACAGGCGAGCCGGAGAAAATCCGAGATTTTGCCAAACTGGTTAAAATGACCGCTGAATTGACAATCGAGCAAGCCGCGCTGGTGGAAAAATTTCAGTGGGACAGACGTCATCGCGAAGAGTTTATTCTGGCTTGGATCAATGGGAAATTGACCGATGAAGAGCTGAAAGATTGGGCGATGCGTCTTTCTATCGATGTTACTCAACCACGGGTGGCAACGGTGATTGAAGTCTCGACGCCGTCGGCCTCAAAAAGCATGAAGAGTGTGCGCAATATTGTTGAACTGCTTGAATACCCAGAGCGTAACAACCTAGTTGCGATTGTCTCGGTGAATGAAATTGTGGTGTTGAAACCGTGTCATTCCGCCAAGCAGTGGGATAGCCAAGTTGAAAGTGAGCGCATTGATAAGTTGATGTCGCGTTTAAGCGATCACGATTCGCATACGTTTCACATTGCGCTAGGGCAGCTGTTTAATGAGCCTAAAGATGTCGCGTTGTCATACCAAAGCGCGAAGCAGGTATTAGCCATTGGCAAGCAGTTCTACCCAGAGAAACGTAAGTACCTGTTCGATGAACTTCGTTTGCCTGTTTTGTTAGCGCCGTTGGCGGATATTTGGCAAGGTGAACAAATTATTGATGGTGTGAAACGGTTGAAAGAGAAAGACAAATCTGGGCAATTATTGAAAACCCTAGATGCACTGTTTGAATGCAATGGCAATGTAACAGAATGCTCTCAAATGCTGTTTATTCACCGGAACACTCTGCGCTATCGGTTAGAGAAAATCACCGAGATAACAGGGCTACCAACTACCAATTTTGTGGGGTTAGCGGAGCTTTATATTGCGACTCGGCTCTCAAAAATGTCGTGATATTGTGCATCTGCACAATACGCGTCATTTTTTGACCACATCATTTGTCACTCCGCCTAAAGGAATTCTAAAGCAAACGATTAATAATTCATGCGTCCCTACATGTTGAGTGAGCCAACACGGACTCGCTCAGCAAAATAAGAATAAATGGAGTTATCATGAACCTTATATTAATCCTGCTCGGGGTGATCGCATTTATTGTGCTCACGACCACCAAATTCAAATTACATCCCTTTTTAGCGCTGATCATCGCGGCGTTCCTTGCGGCATTTGCTTACGGCTTACCGGCAGATAGCATTGCCAAAACCATTGCTTCTGGCTTTGGCGGCATCCTTGGTTACATTGGTTTGGTTATCGTTTTAGGTACTATCATTGGTGTTATTTTGGAAAAAAGTGGTGCGGCGATCACCATGGCCGATACGGTCATCAAAGTGTTGGGTGAGCGTTTCCCAACATTGACCATGAGTATCATAGGTTACATCGTTTCTGTTCCGGTATTTTGTGATTCAGGCTTTGTCATTCTGAACTCGCTCAAAGAATCACTCGCGAAGCGTTTAAAAACCTCAAGCGTTGCGATGAGTGTGGCGTTGGCAACTGGCCTATACGCAACGCACACGTTTGTGCCGCCAACTCCTGGCCCGATTGCCGCTGCGGGTAACTTAGGCCTGGAATCTAACCTTGGTTTAGTGATTGGTGTGGGTGTGTTTGTTGCAGCGGTTGCGGCGTTAGCGGGGATGTTGTGGGCGAACCGATTCCAACATGTTGAACCAGATGGCATTGAAGCCGCAGAGGAAATTCAGCATGATTGGCAAGCACTCAAAGCGTCTTACGGCAAATTGCCAACGGCGAGCCAAGCATTCGCTCCTATTTTTGTTCCAATCTTATTGATCTGTTTTGGCTCTATCGCGAAATTCCCAAGCCTACCGCTGGGCGAAGGTTTTGTGTTTGATGTTCTGACTTTCTTAGGACAGCCACTAACGGCATTGGTGATTGGCCTGTTCCTTTCTGTTCGCCTACTCAAGTCAGACAACAAGATTGAAGAATTTGGCGAGCGAATCAGCCAAGGTATTACGGCTGCTGCGCCTATTCTTTTGATTACCGGTGCTGGTGGCGCATTTGGCGCGGTATTAAAAGCCACGCCGCTAGGTGAATACTTAGGTACGACGCTATCGGCGCTGGGCGTGGGTATTTTCATGCCATTTATCGTTGCGGCTGCGCTAAAGTCGGCGCAAGGTTCATCAACGGTTGCATTGGTGACCACATCGGCTTTGGTTGCGCCTATGCTTACGCAATTGGGGCTCGATTCAGAAATGGGCCGCGTATTAACGGTGATGGCGATCGGTGCTGGTGCGATGACGGTTTCTCATGCAAACGACAGTTTCTTCTGGGTAGTTTCGCAGTTTAGCCGCATGTCGGTGGGCTTAGCGTACCGCGCGCAAACCATGGCTACGCTCGTTCAAGGTGTCACGGCAATGGCATTGGTGTACATTTTGAGCCTCGTTCTCTTATAAGTCTCTGGAAATACGTATGAAAGTGGTAATTGCACCTGATTCATTTAAAGAAAGCTTAACCGCCAAACAAGTGAGCGAGGCGATCAAAACGGGTCTTGCTCGCGTATGGCATGATGCTGAGTTTGTTACGGTTCCGGTCGCAGACGGTGGCGAAGGCACGGTTCAATCTTTGATAGATGCAACTCAAGGCGAACAAGTCTTCACAACAGTGACTGCGCCATTAGGGAATGATGTTGAAGCGTTTTATGGCATCCTCGGCGACGGCGAAACTGCGGTTATTGAAATGGCGGAGGCCAGTGGGCTACACCTTGTGCCGAGTGACGCTCGCGACCCAAAACTGACCAGTAGCATTGGTACCGGACAGCTGATCAAACACGCGCTAGACAGAGGCATTCAACGTTTAATCATTGGTTTGGGCGGCAGCGCTACCAATGATGGTGGCGTGGGCATGTTGACCGCGTTGGGGGTGGCGTTTCTTGATGACTCTGGTCATGCAATTACCCCAAATGGAGGCGGGTTAGCGGCGCTTGCGTCCATCGATATTTCTGGTCTTGACCCTCGTTTAGCAACTTGCGAAGTGTTGGTAGCGTGCGATGTTGATAACCCACTCTGTGGTGACAAAGGCGCGTCGGCTATCTTTGGCCCTCAAAAGGGAGCGACCGTATCAGACGTCACTCAGCTCGATAACGCATTGCGCAAGTTTGGCGAGTTGACGGAACAAGCGACGGGTAAGCATGTACTGACTCGTGAAGGGGCGGGTGCTGCTGGTGGTATGGGCGCGGCCTTGCTCGGGTACACGCCAGCACGTTTGCAACCAGGAATTGAGATTGTGCTTGAAACGGTCAAACTTGCTCAGCATGTTGAGGATGCGGATATCGTATTTACAGGCGAGGGTCGAATCGATCATCAAACCGCACATGGCAAAACGCCGATGGGCGTTGCTCAGGTGGCCAAGCAGTGTAATTTACCAGTCATTGCATTAGCAGGCTGTGTGGGCGACAACTATCAGGCGGTTTATGAGTGCGGTATTGATGCGGTGTTTGCTTGTGTACCAAGGGCGATGAGCTTACCTGAGGCCATGAAAGAGGCCGACGTCAACGTTGCTAATTTAGCCGAAAACGTCGCGAGAATGTGGCAAATTAAGTCGCACTGAAAGCGATGACGATATGAAAAACTCCACCTTTGCGTGGAGTTTTTTGTTGTTACCTGTTTGCGTGTGTCGGCATAAGTTCATTTAGTAAGAGCGAGTTAACAGGCATGCTTTGCTATCAATTTTGCCAGTGTTTGCATCGCGTGACCCCAATCGGTTTCATGACCAAAGTTTGCCACGCTGAGGCGTACGCAATGCCGATATTGCCCTTGAGTGCCAAATACGGTGCCGGGAAGTAGGCTGATTCTGTGCTTATTGCATGCTTGATACAACGCATAGCTGTCCGTGTCTTCGGGCAGTCGCAACCAAAGCAAGAACGAACCTTGCACGGCGTTGATCTGGTATCGATTTTTTAGAGGTTCGTATTCATCCAAGTATTGATGAAGCATCTGGATAAATCGGCGCATGTTGTTTTGATAAACCCGACCCATTCGCGCAGTATGCGTTCGATACTTGCCTGACGTTAGAAACGTTGCCACGGCGGATTGCATCAGGTTCAAACTGCCCATGTTCTCACACAGTAGATATTGCTCAATCTGATCTCGATATCGCCCCGCCAACATCCAACCAATTCTCAAACGCGAATCGAGCGTTTTGGATAACGAATTCACGTAAATTACGCGTTGCTTGTCATCGAGCAATCTCAAGCTTGGTAACGGCTTGTCATAGCTTAACCCGCCAAACACATCGTCTTCGATAATAGGAATATTGCCAGATGCCAAGAGCAATCGCTGGCGCTTTTCTAGCGGCATCATGGCACCAGTAGGGTTGGTGAAGTTTGGCGTTACGATTATCGCTTTTATGTCCCATGTCGCCATTGCTTTTGCTAAGGCTTCGGGGCACATACCGTCGCGTGGGCAACTCGGAATTTCCACCACTTTGAGGCCGAGTGATTCTAGCATCAATAAGTTGCCAAAATAGCAAGGGGACTCCACCGCGACGATATCGCCTTTTTGTGTCGTTGCGCGCAGCGCTAGGCTAATGGCTTGTTGCGCGCCGTGCGTCACCATGATCTCATCCAACTTGGCTGGCGTGCCCAAATCTTGTGTGATTTTCGCTAGTTGTTTGATTAAGAGGTGATCACCGGGTGGTAATTGGTAATGGCTCGGTACATGCGTTTGCTGGCGGCTGTGGCGGCCGATCTCGGCGTACAAGCTTTTGATCGCGGGGGAGTCAATGTTTGGGTGGGCAGAACCGGTAGGCAAACGCTCTTGGTATTCAGGGTACGTGAGGATTTCTTTGCAGATCGAGAGCAAATCCACGCGAGTCGGATCCGGAATTGAGCGAGAGGTCGGCAAGGCGACTTTAACTCGATAACCCGATTTGGGAACCGAGTACACCAAGTTTTGTGCTTCCAACTCTTGATACGCACGAATCACGGTATTTTTACTGACGTTTAATTCTTGGCTCAACGAGCGAATGGAGGGCAGTCGATCATCCGCCTGATAAACGCCACCACTGATGGCTTGTTTGAGGTGTTTTTCCACCACGAGGTACTTATTCCCTTCACCGCTTCCCAATAAATCTGTACCCATAAAAACACTTCCATCTGTCACTTTTTGAAAATACTGTACCTAATTACATTAGCAGTATCTCAAAACATAAAACAAGCGTGAGTGAGGCGATCATGTTAATCCGAGCCATCCCTTTTGTATTTGTCGTCCTTTGGGCTTCTGGATTCGTTGGTGCGCGTTTTGGTTTGCAATATGCCGAGCCAGCGACACTACTTTCTATCCGTATGGCATTCAATGTCTTATTGTTTTTGGTTCTTGTGGCGGTATTGCGTAGAAGGTTGCCGACAGGAAAAGATTTTTGGCACAGCTGTGTGGTTGGTGCGTTGATCCACGGTTTCTATCTGGGCGGTACTTATTTCGCTATCGCCTTGGGTATGCCTGCTGGGTTGAGTTCGTTGCTGGTGGGTATTCAACCGATTTTAACCGCGGCTTTGCTGGTGGCGTTTGTTCGTGAGGAATTTAAACCCTCGCAATGGTTGGGTTTGGCTCTTGGTTTTGTCGGTATCGCTATGGTGTTGATGGGCAAAATGGAGTGGCAATCCGAGCAGCATAAAGTGTTGGCCATTGGTTTGTGTTTGTTGGCTTTGGTTGGTATCACGCTAGGGACGCTTTATCAGAAAAAACATTGCCAACAAGTGGATATGGTGGGTGGTGCGACGGTGCAATATTTGGCCGCGCTCGTCATGTTTCTGCCCGTTGCGATGCAGTTTGAAACCATGCAAGTGCAGTGGGAACTGGAGTTTATTTTGACTGTGTTGTGGTTGGTCGTCGTGCTCTCTTGTGTAGCTATTCTACTGCTGCTGTACATGGTTAAGAACGGTGCTGCATCGAGCGTAGCTTCTGTATTCTACCTGGTGCCGCCAACGACGGCGATTCAGGCTTGGCTCGCGTTTGGAGAGTCATTTGATTGGATGGGGATTTCTGGTTTCGTACTGGCAGCTACGGCGGTGTATTTGGTGGTTAAAAAGCCGGATCTGACGATAAAGAAATCGATTCAAACAGAATATACCTAAATTGGGTAGGGACATTTGCGTGCCAGTGGGTACAATCTGCTTCATCTTAATCCGTGGAGCAGAATGATGAAGGTAAAGCCAGATCGAATGACCGCCATGCGTAGCATCATAGAGCAAGTAAAAGCGGAACTACCAATTTATGAACCAGAAACGTTTGTATGTGGACCAGAAGGGCAGTGCATTGGCTGTCCGAAGAAATTGTTGGAAATGGTCGATTCAGAAGTCACTTATTGGGAGTCAGCCATGGAGCGCGGCGTTGTTCCGCAGTTCGATGAGATTCGTCGTTTTGGCAAAATGTGCACGA
Organism: Vibrio sp. 1401; assembly: GCF_033340295.1. NCBI lineage: Bacteria > Pseudomonadati > Pseudomonadota > Gammaproteobacteria > Vibrionales > Vibrionaceae > Vibrio > Vibrio sp. 1401. The sequence continues at coordinate 19,109 of NZ_JAWOWF010000051.1, read as the reverse complement.
ATGTTCGTCGTGGTCTGGTGCGAAATAATGTGCCTTTACTCAGTAACTAGAGAGTAAAACCGTCTAATATCTGACACATAGCGTCGTTTTGTTACACTGCTCTTTGGCTGCTGTTCTCAAGTTTGAGTGGTGTTTGTCTCTTCTTACCCCTTAAGCCTTTAATCGTAAGAAATTGGCGATATATTGGCTCGGTCTCACATGGATGTGGGGCTAGTGTCTTGGGCTAGTTGAGATAAGAAACGTGAAATCAAAGGGATTTACGCTGATGGAAATCACCATAGTGCTTACCACTTTGGCTTTCATCGCATTAGCTGCTTTACCAGTACTACTCGATATTCATCGCCAAGCATACGCTGCGATGCTGCACAGTTCTCAGTCTTCTTTGGGTACGGCTCTCAAATTCTTTCATGCTCAATCAGTGATTGATAACGCTTACGGCCAAGAGCACGTTCACTACATTGACCGACATGTCAAAACACGCAAAGGCATGCCAGAAGCGAGTGCCGATAGTATTCGAGCTTTGTTAGAAATCGATCTACCAGCCAGAGGTTATTCGAAAATTGACGTGCCGTGCAAAGGCAGTGATTTTTGCATCATCGGTCTGCAGCACCCAAACAGTGCTCATTTTGTCGCTATTCCTGATTATCAGTTCTTAGATAAATCGGGTGTTGATCGCGTTGTGTACATTTGGCCGCAAGGTTACACACTGGCAGAAGAAGCATGCTATTTCTATTACGTGAATCAAGCCTCTAACGATTCAATTGTTCGAGGGCATGTGACGCAAGGGTGTTAACCCCGAATAAGTGTTGCGAACAACGGTTATCGTGACTCTACAAATCGGGGTTTTTCGAACGGCTTTGCGCTTTATACAATACCATTTTTTGACTCATCAAGACTTTACCATTTGGCAAGGTCACTTCCCCAAGTTCCCCCTGATGTTCAAATCCAAACCGTTCATACAAAGCAATCGCTGGTGTGTTGGTTGTGTATACGTAGAGTGCGATTTGGTCGTAACCAAATTCCCAACCACGTGCGATCGCGACTGCCAATAGTTTCCGCCCCAATCCTTTGCCTCGGTAGTTTTTGTCGATGTGAATACCAAGAATACCGACGCGAAGGCGTTGCCCTCTTTCGTAACCGCACATCTCAGCTGGGTAGATTTCAACACTACCGATAAGTTTTTGGCGGTCAAACGCGACAAACTGAGGGATGGACTCGTTTTCCACACGTTGCAGGATTCTGCGAAGCGTTGCGTTATCGGGTGCCGGAGAAATCAAAAATTCCCCTTCGGAGTACACTCGATTCCACAGCGCGGTGAAGCGCGCGATATCGCTCACCTTGATGGATCTGATTTGCATTCATCTTCCTTGATTAGTGCAGGTTAGTAACGGTTAGGGGATAAGCTCAGATAAACAACGAATTTGGTTAGGAATGGCTTCGGCTGGTGCATCAGCGCCCGTTGGGTTAAACCAAATTGTGTTTACGCCCGCTTTCATCGCAGGATAAATATCTTTGTGAGGTAAATCGCCAACCATGGTTATTCCACTCACGTTAACCCCTAACTGTTTTGCGATGGCGAGATAAAACTCAGGTTGGTTTTTAGCGATGCCGAGGTTGGCAAAACAAAAATAGCCATTTAAGTATTGGTCTAAGTCGACGCGAACAAATGCACGCTGAACCTCTTCCATGTTGGAATCAGATGCACTGGTCGCAATGTAGATGGGATGATTTTGGGAAAGTATTGCCAGTGTTTCTCTGGCTTGAGGAACTGCTTCTACGTGTTCCCAATCGCACATTTTTCCTTGTGCGTGAGGGAAATCTACCATCAAGGTGCTCCCCCAATCGAAAAGATAAATCATGTTCGAATCTCCTTATCCGCACATCATATCGTCTTTTTCTAAAATCAGGGGGGTAAATTGCATCGATAAATGCGATTTAGGTGGGTTTAGTCGTGAAAAGCGCTTAATTGTCGTTATCGTTACAAATGTTTCAGCATAATGCGTGAGTTAGTTTTAAAACCTTGATTATCGTAAAAGCGCTGTGCTGGCTGATTGAATTCCATCACTTCCAATCGAACTTGTGTGGCATTGGCATCGCGCGCCCATTGCTCACAGGTTTGGAGCAGTTGGCGGCCGATTCCTTGCTGCTTTTGCGCTTCATCGACAACAATTGTTCCCACGCGACAAATTGGGTCTTTGATCAGAAAACTGACGGTGTCGTTTTGGGTGATCATCGCGGTTAAGAAGCCGAGAATTTGCTGTTCGCGTTCGGCAATCAAAAAGAGTCGCTCTTTGTTCTCTAGTGCTTGTGCAAGAAATTTACGGTCAGCTTCTGAAGGCGCAACAAAGGCTTCTGGCGCATTCGCAAAATGCAGTGAATTAATTTGAAAATTAAGCTGAAAAATTTCGTCTAAATCATCGGGAGTTGCTTGTCGGATATGGACTTGCATTCTATCTGCCCCCTGCAATATCGATAAATGATCCTGTGACATAAGAGGCTTCGTCACTTAATAGCCAAGCGATCGCATTTGCTACTTCTTCTACCGTGCCACCGCGTTTAAGAGGAATTTGAGGGCTGAGTCTATCTACTCGGTTTGGTTCTCCGCCGTCGGCATGCATATCAGTGTAAATGAAACCAGGTCGAACGCCATTGACGCGAATATTGCGCTCTGCCAACTCTAGCGAGAGCCCTTTAGTTAAGGTATCCATCGCGCCTTTTGATGTGGCGTAATCGACATACTCAAATGGCGCTCCTGAGCGCGACGCTCCAGAGGAGACATTCACAATTGCACCGCCTGCACTGAATCGCCTCGCCGCTTCTCGACAGCAGAGAAAACAGCTATTCACATTGGTGTTCATTACTTTCCGAAAGCGTTCCAAGCTAATTTCTGACAAAGGCGATTGAGTAAATAGGATGCCAACGTTGTTGACCAAGTGCGTCACTGCACCAAATTCACGTTCTGTTTCATCAAACAAGGAGAGCACTTGCTTCTCATCGGCTACGTCTGCGGCGATGGCAATCGCTTTGCCACCGTTTGCTTGTATTTCTGCCACAACTTGGTCGGCGGCCTCTTGCTGAGTGCGGTAATTAACGCAAACGCGATAGCCTTGCTCGGCCAGCTTTTTCGCCGCTGCGGCTCCAATACCTCGGCTTGCGCCGGTAATGATGACTACTTTATTCAAAATACGTCCTTATTTATGTAGTGAGTAGATTTTATCGGCGTAGGGTTTGCCACCAATTTGGTATGCGTCTGGAATGACCTTAATGAGTTCGAAACCACATTTTATCAGGACACGCTCTGACGCAATATTGCCTTCAGTGACCGTCGCGGAAAAGTGGTTGATGTTATGTGTCGAGGTTGCCCAATATAGAAGCGCTTGAAGAGTTTCTGTTCCAAACTGTTGGCCATGAAATTCCGGCAAAAGTAAGTAACCTACCTCTGCCTTACCGTTTTCAATAGCAAAGCCAGTGATGCCGATGGGTTGTTCAGATTGCTTATCGAGTATTACAAGGCAAAGCCAATGCTGGCTATTTGGGGTCCATGGTAACAATCGCGAAGCAAATTTTTCTCTTATTTCTGTTTCGCTGGGACGATCGAAACAGAGCGCAATAACCTCTTGTTCGGAGAGTAATCGTTGAAAGAGTTCCCAGTCTCTGGCTTTGAGGGGGCTTAATTGGCTTCTGTGCGTCTCGATATAAACTGACATGCGTGTCCTTACTGCATCAATGTGGAGATTCAGTCTCTCATCCTCTTATCTGTTTAATCAAATAGTTGCATTCATAAAAGTGATTTGTGTGGTGAATAGTTGGCTGGGTAATGGATTATTGCCATATATTCATCTTTGAGATGCAAATAACAAAATTTCATACTTGAGGCATACAGAGCAACACGGAAATGATGTGGATCAAGAGAGGACTACCCATAAAGTAGTAATTTGCGATCTATAATTACATTTTATTTGGAAGTGTTGCTAATTATGTCAATAAAAAAACGATATGTTGCACTGCTGGTTGCTGCCGGCATTGGTGTGGGCTGGTTAACTTTGGGGGGGAGTGCGGCAGTAATGCATTACACCTCAGATACTGAATTTTGTCTCTCGTGCCACTCTATGGAAACCCCTTACAAAGAGTACCAAGGCTCAGTGCACTTCAGTAATGCGAAAGGCATTCGCGCGGAATGTTCTGACTGTCATATTCCTCAAGAACCAATGGATTACCTGATCACCAAAATTCGCGCGTCGAAAGACATCTACCATGAATTTGTGACAGGTAAGATCGACACGCCAGAGAAATATGAAGCACATCGTAAAGATATGGCTGAAACGGTATGGGCTCAGTTCCGTGAAAATGATTCAGCGACGTGTCGTTCGTGTCATGATTTCGATGCAATGGAAGAGTTTGAGCAATCACGTGATGCGGCGAAGATGCACGCTTACGCGAAAGCAAACGATCAAACGTGTATCGATTGTCATAAAGGTGTGGCGCACTTTGCACCAGAAGCAGAGCTAGACAGCAAGGCATTTGAAACGTTGATGAGCTTCACCACAAAAACATCACCTAATGCCAAGGTTGTTTACCCTGTGACTGAAATCGCAATGGGTGAGATGGGTAAAATTAACCCAACGACGAAGTTGGAAGTAATCAGCTCTGAAGGCGACAACCGCACTGTTAAGTTGAACGCATTCCAAATGAAAGGCGCAGAGCAAGTGCTTTACATGGGAGAAGGTCAACGTGCCATCGTTGCAACGCTAACAGAGCAAGGCCAACAAGCGCTTGAAACTGGTGAATTTGAGGCAGATGTTTACGGCAACGAATGGCGCGCGGTTTCTCTAACTGGCGCTATTGATTCTCCAGTTGTTGACACGCTTGAACCAGTATGGTCATACGCAGAAGAGTTGGACAACGTTTACTGTGCAACTTGTCACGCGAAAATTCCTTCAAATCACTTCACAGTGAATGCATGGGGACCGGTAGCGAAAAGTATGGGTGATCGAACTGATATTTCAGCCGAGAACCTAGAAATTCTAACCAAGTTCTTCCAGCACCACGCGAAAGATGTGGTTGGTCACTAACGATAAATAGAAGGATAAGATTATGACTAATATGACCCGTCGCGGATTTCTAAAAGGCACTGGTATGGCGGCTGGTGCAATGGCATTCACTTCATTTGCACCTATGTCTGTTGCTTCTTCTAATGCTCGCGGCAAAGGCATTCTAACGGCGGGCCGCATGGGCCCAATGCTGTGTGAAGTGCAAGACGGTAAGCTGGTTTCAACCACGAACGCATTGCCACAAACGGTACCAAACAGCCTACAAAGCACCGGTCCTGACCAAGTGCACACTAAAGCGCGTGTTAAGTACCCAATGGTTCGCAAAGGTTACTTGGCAAACCCATCAGCTCCCGAAGGAGTTCGTGGCAGCGATGAATTTGTACGGGTGTCTTGGGATGAAGCTTACAAGCTGATACACGAGCAGCACATGCGCATTCGTAAAGAATATGGCCCGGCTTCTGTGTTTGCTGGTTCTTACGGCTGGCGTTCAAGTGGCGTGCTGCACAAAGCACAAACCTTGCTGCAACGTTACATGAGCATGGCGGGTGGCTATTCAGGCCACTTGGGTGACTACTCAACGGGTGCTGCGCAGGTCATCATGCCGCACGTTGTGGGCTCTATCGAAGTATACGAGCAGCAAACCACGTACCCAGTGGTACTAGAGTACAGCGATGTGGTTGTGCTTTGGGGCTTAAACCCGATCAACACTCTAAAAATCGCGTGGAGCTCAACAGACTGTGCTGGTCTTGAGTTCTTCCATCAGTTGAAAAAGTCAGGCAAGACGGTTATCGCTATTGACCCTATTCGTTCTGAAACCATCGAGTTCTTTGGTGAGAATGCGGAGTGGATTGCTCCTCACCCAATGACCGACGTGGCAATGATGATGGGTATCGCACACACCTTGGTGAAACAAGGTAAGCACGATAAAGCCTTCCTCGATAAATACACCGCAGGTTACGACAAGTTTGAAGCGTACCTGATGGGCGAAGAAGACGGCGTAGAAAAATCAGCAGAATGGGCATCACAAATCTGTGGCGTACCTGCGAAGCAACTTGAGCTACTGGCTGACATCTTCAGTAAAAACCGCACCATGCTGATGGCGGGTTGGGGCATGCAGCGCCAACAATACGGTGAGCAGCGTCACTGGATGCTGGTTACACTGGCAACAATGTTGGGTCAAATCGGTTTACCGGGCGGTGGTTTTGGTTTCTCTTACCACTACTCAAACGGTGGTAACCCTGCTCGTGATGCTGGCGTACTTCCTGCGATTTCGGCATCGCTGGGTGGCGGCTCTTCTGCGGGGAACGACTGGGCGGTGTCTGGCGCGGTGCAAAGCTTCCCTGTGGCGCGTATTGTCGAGGCGTTGGAAAACCCAGGTCAATCCTACCATCATAACGGTCATGAACTGACGTTCCCGGACATCAAGATGATTTGGTGGGCAGGTGGTGCGAACTTTACTCACCACCAAGACACCAACCGTCTGATCAAAGCGTGGCAAAAGCCTGAGCTGATCGTGATTTCAGAGCCTTACTGGACGGCGGCTGCGAAGCACGCGGACATTGTTCTGCCAATCACCACATCGTTCGAGCGTAACGACTTAACGATGACGGGTGACTACAGTAACCAACACTTGGTGCCAATGAAGCAAGTGGTTGAGCCGCAAGGTGAAGCGCGTAATGACTTCGATGTATTCGCGGACATGGCAGAGATGCTAGCTCCGGGTGGCCGTGACGTATACACCGAAGGCAAAACTGAAATGGAATGGCTGTACGGCTTCTACAAGGCGGCGCAACAAGGTGGCCGTGGCTCTCGCGTAGCAATGCCGAACTTCAGCAAGTTCTGGGAAGATAACCAACTGATCGAGATGAAGTGGAACGAGAAGAACGCACAGTTTGTTCGTTACGCAGATTTCCGTGAAGACCCGATCATGAATCCACTCGGTACACCAAGTGGTAAGATCGAAATCTTCTCGAAAACCATTGAAGGTTATCAGTTGGAAGACTGTCCTCCACACCCAACGTGGATGGCACCAACCGAGTACACTGGCAATGCAAAAGACGGCGAGTTGCAGCTAATGACCGCGCACGCAGCGCATCGTCTACACAGCCAGTTTAACTACGCGAAGATTCGCGAAGAGTACGCAATTGCAAACCGTGAACCTATTTGGATTCACCCTGAAGATGCGAAAGCGCGTGGTATTAAAACGGGCGATTTAGTTCGTGCGTTTAACAACCGTGGCCAAGTATTGGTTGGTGCAGAAGTGACTGACCGAATCAAGCAAGGTTCAGTGTGTATTCATGAAGGCGGCTGGCCGGATCTGGATCCGAAAACCGGCATTTGTAAGAACGGCGGTTGTAACGTGTTAACGTTGGATATTCCGACCTCTCGACTTGCAAACGGCTGTGCGGCGAACTCGGCACTGGTTCGTATTGAAAAATACACTGGCCCAGAGTTAGAACTAACAGCGTTTGAACCACCAAGAAATGGTTAGAAAAAAGTAGCGTTTTAAAGCAAGAAGCCAGCGAATCGCTGGCTTCTTTTTTATCTAGTAATCGTTCACATTAGCGCGAAGCGAGAGAAACAAATGGCATCTGTTTCTTAATTTGAAATGTCGGGAGTAAAGTAAATACAATCGCGACAAACAAGACTGAGCCTATTAAATCTTCAGGGCGATGCATCCCCAGCCATAAGCGGCTATATGCGACGCTCATTCCCCACATCCATAATGACAGTGCAGAGATATAGCACTTGTTCTGTAAGAACAACCCGCCAAAGAAAGCCAAACAAATCGAAACGAAAATCGTATGGCCGGATGGGAAAGAATAGTCTTTCTCGCCTTGCCAATGGCGCGTTCGCCAATCACTGACGTGTTCAGAAATCTGGTTAATTACGTTGGCTTGCTGCTTTGTATCCAACTGATAAAACGCGTCTGGGTGCTCAATCAATTGTTCTGCTGCGAGCAATTCCGTGTAGGGACGCGGGCTTTCTGTCATCAGTTTTAGCCCCGTTTTGCTGGCAAAACCAATCACCAGTAACAACCCTAACATTGAGAGTTTTTGTATCCACTCAATGCGACTTGGTTTAAAGCGAAATAAAGAAAGCAGTAGCAGTGTTAACGTAATTAAAAAGCCTTTGCTACCAGCAGAATCTGTGAGCAAAGTAAAAGTAATACCCAGACTTTCCGGCACCTGTGAAGTGAGATTGTGATAAGAGCCAAACAGCGACATTGGGATGATGCCAAGAACAAACAAGGCGAGCATCATCAATCCATATTTTTTGGTTTTCATTGAGAGCGTTTTGTTTTTATTGAGGGTTATTCAACCACGTGAAAATAAGGGGCTTATCTTACGTTATCTGGCGTGAAAAACTTATCAACGCTCTGTCAATTCGAGCGTGAAAGTGACATTGCAGCTCTTCGTTGTGAAAGGAGAGGTTGTTGAAAGTACTGAAAGGCAAACGCGCTCATCCATAAGCGCTTTGTTCAGGCGTGAGCAAGGTTAGCTCATCAACCCTAATAAATATTCCGATGCGGCTTTTGGATCTTCTGCGTGGCAAATCGCTGAAACCAAAGCTAAGCCATGAACACCAGTGGCGCTGAGTTGCGGAATGTTACTTTCGTTAATGCCGCCAATGGCAACAATCGGCAGTGAAGTCGTCTCTAACGCCATCTTCAAGCCATCAATACCCCAGAACTTCTTGGTGTTGGTTTTGGTCGGCGTCGCGAAGATTGCGCTCAAGCCGATGTAATCAATCGGAAGAGAGTCCGCTTCTGCAAGCTGCTCTTCATTTTCGATGGATAAGCCGAGGATTTTGTTTGGTCCAATCAACTCACGAGCGATATTTGCTGGCATGTCTGATTGCCCGAGGTGAACCCCATCAGCATCAACAGCCAGTGCGACATCTACGCGGTCATTGATGATCAAAGGCACATCGGTATCTTTAAGGATGCCTTTGACGGCTTGAGCACGTTCGATAAACGCACGCACATCGCCGTGTTTTTCGCGAACTTGTACCATAGTCACGCCACCTTCCACGGCTTTTCTCACAACACGCTTTAGTGTGGCTAAATCTTGTTGGTCATCGGTGACCAAATATAAACGATAGGCGTTCATTGGGTTTCCTTTAAGCCTCTCATTGAAAGAGGATTGAGAGGCTAGTGTTAAAAGAGAGAAAAGCTTAGCTCACTTGCAGTTTTAGGCGTTTTGCCAGCGTTTCTTCATCCAGCTGGTAAAGCTCATCCAGCAGGTTCATTTGTAGGCTACCTGGGCCGCGAGCTTGTTCCGCTGCAATCTCGCCAACAACGCCCAGTACCGCCGCTGCAGCAAGGCCGGTATCATCACCAACAGCAGCAAAAGCGCCTGTTAGAGCCGTTAGTGTACAACCCATTCCGGTTACGTATGGCATTATCTCGTGACCATTGTTCAGTTGCACGGTTTGTTCCTTCGTGACGATGTAATCAGTCTCGCCAGAAATCACTACGCTCGCACCATACTCTGCGACTAAGAAGTTTGCTGCGCCAAGTGCTGCGTCGCTGCTGTCTAGTGCATCGACGCCTTTGCTTTGTGCTTGCTCGCCAGCGAGTGCAATGATTTCTGAGGCGTTACCACGAATGATCAGCTTGTTTGCAAGGCGTGCGATTTCACGTGATGTCTCTGTACGTAGTGAGCTTGCTCCGCAACCGACTGGGTCGAGTATAACGATTTTACCATTGGCATTGGCTTGCTCTACGGCATAGCTCATACGAGGTGTCCAAACGCTGTCTAAGGTACCAATGTTGATAACCAGTGAGCCCGCGAACGACATCATCTCTGCCATTTCCTGCTTGGAGTGCGCCATGATTGGAGAAGCGCCGATAGCCAATAGCGCGTTTGCCGTGTTGTTCATCACCACGTAGTTAGTGATGTTGACGACTAATGGCTTTTGCTGGCGTACTGCGGTTAATGCTTGGGTGATTTGTTCAATTAACATGAGACTCTCCGATTAATCTTGCTGAGCATTCAGACCTTGTTGCCAGAATGCTACTTCCATACGCGTTGCAGTTTTGAATACCTGAATCAGGTTTTGACCACGCTGGCTATTGATGTCGATTTCCGCCAATAACTGGTTAAAGTGTTCTGCACCTTTTGCGACACCAGATTGGAACTCCTCACCACCGTAGAGATTAATCCAACTTGCGTATGGATTGCCTTCGATTACTGTCTTTTCATCTTCAATCAGCATCTTACCGATAACGGCATAACCGATAGAGCATGGCGCTAGTGCCGCGTATAGATCAACAAGATCGCCCGTCATGCCAGCATCCAATACATAACGGGTGTAAGCTACTGTGCCGAAATCTTCTGGCTCGTTTTCTAAGTTGGATTCCGTCAGTCCCCATTGCTCACAGTAAGTCACGTGGTGGGCGATTTCAGAATCTAGCAATGCATGTACGCTTGGTAGGGCACGGCGCATGTCATCCAAAGTACGCGCTTTGTAGATCGCTAATGCGTAAGCTCGTGCGTACTGTTTTAGGAAAAGAAAATCCTGTTTTAGGTAATGTAGAAAACAAGGCTGAGCCAGAGTGCCTTGCGCCAATTGCTGCACGAAAGCATGCTCAGTGTATTCTTGCCAATCTTGGTGGCAAGCGTCGATCAAATCTTGGTATTTCATTATGGGTATCTCGTTATCAAAAGACCCTAGGCTTAGATCCTAAGGCCAGTAGAATTAGTCAAAGCTCGGTACGTAATCTTTCGCTTTTGGCAGTGTTTCGATGATGTTTTGTGAATACATGAACTCGGCATAATCATCGTAGCGTTTCAGATCTACTGCAGATGGACGAAGAGCGAAACGAGTTAGTGTGTCATTCCAAGCGCGCTGGTTAAGCTCGTTGTTGAGGGTGTCTGGTGAATAAGCCACAAACTCTTTCCAAGATTCTTTTGGATGGTTAACGATGTAAGTGGTCGCTTGCTCTAGTGCTTTGTTGAATGCCTTGATGGCTTCTTTGTCGTAGTTTTTTGCATTGGCTACGAAGACTAACTCGTCATACGCTGGCACGCCGTGTTCTTCAGGGAAGAAGGCCTTAGCTTTATAACCTTCTAGTGCCAGTTGGTTGGTTTCGAAGTTACGTAGACCGCCCCAAATCGCATCCACCTTGCCAGACGCAAGAGACGAAGACAGCGCCCAACCTACGTTGATGATTTGTACGTCAGAAAACTTCACGTTTTCTTGCGCTAGCATGGTGCCGATTGTCGCTTCTTCGTTGCCTGCGATCGCAATACCGATCTTCTTGCCTTTTAAGTCGCCAAGGTTTTCATTCTTACCGTTGTCCAACACCATCAACGTGTTGAGTGGCGTAGCAATCAAAGTCGCAGAGCGGATTAGTGGCAAACCAGCCGCGACATCGATGGTTAGGCTTGGTTGGTAAGAAATCGCCATGTCGACTTTACCCGCCGCGACCAACTTAGGTGGCGTGCTTGGATCTGCCGGCTCCTGAATGTTGACCTTCAAACCTTGCTCTTTGAAGTAACCACGCTCTTTGGCAATCACGATAGGACCATGGTTTGGATTGACGAACCAATCCAACATCAGTGTCATCTCTTTTTCAGCGGCAAGAACGTTGGTTGATACCACTGAAGCGAGTAGAGCAGCAGCGCTCATAAGTTTGTTTTTATTCACGGGGTTCTTCCTTTTCTTTCCCAATTTTCTTTGGTTATTTTCTGTAATTATTTGCTTTCCCAAGGGATGGCTTTTTTCAATAACTTATCGGTGATGAAGTAGAGTGAGATAGACAGTACGGCGAGGATAAACAGCGCCGCAAACATCTCGTCAATGATCATGCGAGCGTTGGCTTGGAGCATCAGATAACCCAAGCCTTCGCTTGAACCTACCCACTCACCGACCACTGCTCCAATTGGCGCAATAACGACGGCAACACGAATACCTGAGGCTAAAGTTGGTAGTGCGGCTGGCAATTGAATATGACGAAGTAGCTGCCATTTAAACGCGCCCATGGTCTTGGCAAGGTCGAGGTAACCTGTTGGCGTATTGCGCAAGCCGTCATAGCAACATGTCGTGACGGGGAAAAAGATGATGATCGCCGCCATGACTACTTTTGATGCAATGCCGTAACCCAGCCAAAGCATGAGCACTGGCGCGATGGCGAACACAGGGATCGCTTGGCTAGCAATCAGAATAGGCAATAACCAACGCTTCAGCGGCTCGAACATCAGCATTTGCAATGCGAACAGCAAACCCATCGATAATCCAAGCGCCAAGCCAAATAAGATCTCTTGCGCGGTAACCCAAGTATGTTTGAGCAGGACATCGTAACGAGTGACCAATCTATCCAGCACTTCAATTGGTGAAGGTAAGATGAAGCTTGGCATGTCGAATATCACCACGACCAACTGCCACAATCCCAAGATCACCGCTGTGCTGATAACTAAGCGCAGAGCCGGATGGGTCACGCGTTCTTTTTTACTAATACGTGCCGAAACGGAGTTGTACTGAGTCATATCACTCATAGTCTTTCTCCAATTGATCCAAAATCGCTTGTTGAAGCGCGGCGCACTCTCCATCGAGAACTCGGGGCGGCTTGGAGTCTGGAACGACCAAGTGCTGAGCTTGCGCAGGTGTGCCTTGCAACACATAGAGTTGGTGAGCTAATCGCACCGCTTCTTGTGGGTCGTGGGTAATCAGAACAACCGTCTTATCTTTCAGCAATTCGGCAGACAAGGTTTGCAACTTATGACGAGTAACCGCGTCCAGTGCAGAGAAAGGCTCATCCATCAGAACTAGAGGCTTGTCTTGCATCAGAGTGCGAGCAAGGGCAACACGTTGTCTCATGCCGCCAGAGAGCTGAGCTGGCTTAGCATCCGCGTAATCGGCGAGTCCCACTTGGCTTAGTAAAATCAGTGCACGTTGTCTATTTTTCTCTGGTGCTTGCTCTTGAGAAAATCGAGAACTGAGGCAGACGTTGTCTAACACATTCAACCACGGTAGCAATAAATCCTGCTGAGCCATGTAAGCGATACGGTCATGCAGTGCAGCGCCATCCGTTGTGATGAGTTCGCCATGCCAGTCAACTTGGTCATCCAGCAGGCCAGCTAAGTAACGCAATATTGTGGTTTTCCCGCAGCCACTTCGTCCGAGTAATACCGTCCATTTACCGACGGGAATGGTCATGTTCATTCCTGCTAAAGTCGGTGTTTGGCTATCTTTGTATCGCAGACTAGCATCGGAAAGCTGAATGCCAATCGCGTTAGCGAACATAAGTATGACCCGCAAAAAAGTGGTTCACAGGGCCATGGCCTTTACCTACATCCAATTCATCAGCGTGTGCGATAGCTTGGCTGATGTACTGCTTACCCAGGTGCACCGCTTTGTGTAGGTTGTTGCCTTGGCCAAGATAAGACGCGATAGCAGAAGACAGCGTGCAGCCTGTGCCATGAGTGTTTTTGGTTGGAAAGCGTTTAGCGCTGATTAACTCGGCACTGTCTTGCATGATAAGCAGATCGTTGCTGTTTTCATTTTCTTCAAGGTGACCGCCTTTGAGCAGAATAGCTTTGGCGCCAAGCGCACGAAGGTCGGTAATCATATCGTTCATTTCAGATTCTGATTGAGGCATTGGCTTACCCGTCAATGCTGCGCCTTCGGGTAGGTTAGGGGTAATGATGTCTGCGAGCGGAATCAATTCTTCTTTTAAAGTGCTGATTGCCGACTGTTCCAGTAATAGATCACCGCTAGTGGCCACCATTACAGGGTCAATCACGAGGTGTTTTGGCTGGTATTGCTTAATTTTGTCTGCAACGACTTTGATGATGTTGGAATCGGCCAGCATGCCCACTTTGACTGCAACGATGTTGAGGTCGGTAAATACTGCATCAAGTTGGCTCTCTACATGGTCGAGAGGAATGGGGAAAATCGCAGAAACGCCTTGGGTATTTTGCGAAGTAATCGCCGTGATTACCGAGCAAGCAAAACTGCCGGTTGCGGACATCGCTTTGATGTCGGCTTGAATACCTGCACCGCCACCACTGTCTGAGCCCGCGATGGTCAATACGATAGGGGTAGGCAAGGCTGGCGTGTGATGTGAATGAGGTTGTGATTGCTGCGTCATGGTCGCTCCTACTACAAGACGTATAGGAACTGACTTTGACCGTTGCAGATAGATCGATTTTTCGATCGCTATCGCTTACCTAAGAGGGGCGACGAAAGGCAAAGTGTGCATAGTTCCCTACGTCAGTGCTAACTGAATCAGGTTCAACGGGTCTCGAATTTCGATCTCAGCCAACACTTGTCGTGTGGCCCCCCGACTATTTCGTTCGGATGATAGCAGGACCATTGCGGAAGGGATACGTTTTTTGAGCGTAATTATAATGAGTATTCAATTATGCGAGGTGAGTGATAAAGTAAGCACCTAAATGGTTTGCTGTGTGGAATTTACTAGTGCAACGCTCTGGTGAATGAGCAGAACCTGAAATATTTAATAAATAATCGTGGTCTCGTTAAGCAAGGATTAGCACAAAACAAGGTTAAAAAACTGTTAAAATTTAACGTGTTGCCAATTTAACTTTGTTGAACTTTTTCACAGTTAATTAGGAAGGCTAAGACGATCATCGAGCAAGGAGACTTCATGCTTAATTCTGTAACAGCGAAGTCAGTGATCGATCATGCACTCTTTTTGGGGGCTGATTTCGCTGAACTATTCGTTGAACATCACCAAACCAACACTGTCCAGATCTCATCTGGTGAAGTGGATAAGGTTAACTCGGGTATCGATTTTGGTATCGGTATTCGTCTTTTTTTCGGTCATAAGGTGCTTTACGGTTACACCAACAGCACAGATGAAGCCGAACTAAAGCGCGTAACCTCGCTGCTTGCTGCAAAAGACAAGCGTGAGCAAATCGCGTCAGCGGGTTCTTTGAATTTGAACCGCTACCCAATCCAACATGGTTGCCGCATGTCGCTAAGTAAGGATGCTAACCTAGATTCAAAAATCGCGTTTCTATTGAAAGTTGACCAAGCCGCACGTGCTGAGAGTGAGCATATCAGCCAGTTTATTGGCAGCGTTCTTCAGCGCGAGCAACAAGTGTCTATCTTCAACTCAGAAGGTCTACACGTTGACGATACTCGCCACTACATTCGTGTTGCTGGTAACACTGTCGCGCAAAAAGGTAATGAGCAGTCTTCTGGTATGGAAGGTCCTGGCGCTCTTGCTGGTTGGGAATTCAGTGAACAGCTTGATGCCAAAGAGCTAGGTCAAACTATCGCGCAGCAAGCGTTAGTAAAACTTGGCGCGGATGCTTGTCCATCGGGTGAAATGCCGGTGGTGATTGGTAACGGCTTTGGCGGCGTTATCTTCCATGAAGCATGTGGTCACTTGCTAGAAACCACTTCAGTTGCGAAGAAAGCATCAGTCTTCCACGACAAGATGGGCGAAATGGTTGCTCACACCGCAGTGAATGCAGTCGATGATGGCACCATGACCAACGAATGGGGCTCGATTCACATTGATGATGAAGGTATGAAGACTCAGCGCACTCAACTGATCAAAGACGGTAAGCTAACCAGCTTCATGGTCGATAAAATGGGTGGCATGAAGACAGGTTATGAGCCTACGGGTTCTGGTCGTCGTCAAAACTACAAGTTCGCACCAACCTCGCGCATGCGTAACACCTTTATCGAAGAGGGCGAGCATTCACTTAATGACATGCTGGCAGGCATCGAACGTGGTATCTATGCGAAGAAGATGGGCGGTGGCTCTGTTCAACCGGGTACGGGGGAGTTTAACTTTGCTGTTCGTGAAGCCTACCTCATTGAAAATGGCAAAATCACCAAGCCTCTGAAAACAGCAACGCTGATCAGCACGGGTCCAAAAGTGTTGAAAGAAATCAGCATGGTCGGCAAAGACATGGCGCTTGCGCCGGGCATGTGTGGTTCCGTGAGTGGTTCAGTACCAACAACTGTCGGTCAGCCAACGCTGAAAGTAGATAACATTCTGGTAGGAGGCGGTAACTAATGAGCCAAGAACAACAACTTCTTAATGCGGTTGATTACGTCCTATCAGAAGCAAAACGCCAAGGTGCAGAAGCGGACGTCATTGTAAACCGTAACAGTAGCTTTTCTTTGAAAGCGAACCAAGGAAAGCTGGATGAGTACAAAGTAAGCTCAAGCCAAGTTCTGGGTGTTCGTGTTGTGAAAGATGCGCGTGTTGCAACAAGCTATTCTGAGTCGTTAGAGCAACCAAGCTTGGATTTGATGCTGACCAACGCACTGCAAAGCGCTCGCTTTTCCAAGCAAGATGAACATCAGACGATTAGTTGCGTGAACAGTCAAATCGCGACTGATGTTGCTGAGATTGCGCAAGAAGATACAACTTCTGTTGACGAAAAAATCGAACTGTCTCTCGCTCTTGAGCAAGGCGTAGTGGCTCTGCCTCACGCCTCTAGCGCACCTTACAATGGTTACAGCGATGGCGAAACACAACTGATCATTGCCAATACTCAAGGCACATTGTGTCAACACTTCGAGCGCTCGTTCACTTGTTACGCGTATACCTTGTTTGAAAAAGACGGCAAACAGTCAATGGCGGGTAGAATGTCACTGGGTCGCCGTTTTGATGAGTTGAATCCAGCTTACTGTATCGAGGGTGGCTACAACCTTGCTCGCGATCTTCTTGAAGGCGCACCGGTTGCGACGGGTAACTACCCTGCTATCTTCCACATCAATGCGCTAGCAAGTTTATTCGGTGCTTTCGGCAGTGCTTTCTCTGGCGTAAGCGCGATGAAAGGCATTACGCCACTGGGTGACAAGCTTGGTCAACGTGTTGCGAGTGATTTAATTACCTTTACTGATACGGCTTACATGCCAAATGGTATGGCAATCGCGAGTTTTGATAGTGAAGGCTTCGCTACTCAAGATAATGTCATGATTGCTAATGGTGAGTTGAAAACCTTGCTACACAACAGCCAGACCGCAAGTTACTTGGGCGCAGTCTCGACAGCAAGTGCCGCTCGCGGTGCAAAATCGAGCCTAGACGTATCAGCGAATCACAAAGTGATTGCGACAGGCAACAGCAGTGCGTCAGAAGTAAAAGCGGGTGAGTACCTAGAGTTAGTCGAGCTTCAAGGTGTCCATTCTGGTGCGGATGCAGTGAGTGGTGATTTCTCATTTGGTGCGAGTGGCTTCTTGTGCTGTGATGGAGAGCGCGTTCAACCAGTTCGTGGGATCACGGTAGCGGGTAACTTCTACAAGATGCTGCAAGAAGTTGAGGCAGTGGGTGATACTCAGTTAATTAACGATAGCCGAACTTTCTTCTCGCCAGACGTTCGTTTTGCTCGTTTGAGCATTGGTGGTAAGTAAACTTAGCATCCCTATAGAAACAAAAAAGAGGACTCAATGGAGTCCTCTTTCATTACCTAGCAACGTGTGCGCGAATAACTAGAATTCGCGTATGTCCAACTCATTGTGGATCAATACCACACACTGAGAAGCGAAAAGCATCTTAGGACCTAAGCTGATCTTCTCTGTGCCAAGGCGCTTTAAGCTGTTAAAAGACTTTTTCGGCATCGGTATATGGTCAGTTAGCAAGAAACATGGATTTTCACCAATTTCTGCATCACGAACAAATTCGCCTTTCTTATCCAACATATATAGTTGGTGATCTTCTGCCAGCTCTTGTACTAGGCGTTCAAAGCTCACTGTACGAACGGTAATACCAGGTTCGACTTCACGAAGTTGCTCTTTACCCATACCAACCGAAGCATCCAAAGCGCGAGCCACTGCTGCAATCAAGGTTGACTCATGGAAGCCGCCAATGTTGGTGATGTCGTTGGAGCGAATAGTAATGGTGCGTGAGAAGTCTTTTGTGCTTTCCAAAACCAAGTGAACAACCACATCTTCACGGTGTGATTGAGCAACGAACATAGTGTTCATCATGGTATGAGCAAGAATCTCTGTATGCGCTTCATTACCAACACCTTCTAACAGTGCTTTGCTGGTGGTTGGCGCCGCGCGAGCTCGTAAAACAAAAGAGCGCATGAATTTAGCCTCTATATAGGAAGAGTGAATGCGCGGAAGTATATACCCAAGCAGGGAAGGGATGCGAGTTTAATAGCAAATGTGAACTTACTTACAAAGCTTCGATTGTCGTGCGGAGTGCGCTGGTGAAAATAGAGGTAACCTGTTAGGAGCGGTATATGGAAATCAAACAGATAAATAAAGACATTTATAAAAAGAAAGTAAACCTTGTGATTGGCGGTTTTGTTGCGTTGCTCGCCATCTCCTCTCTTGCCTTTAGTACCTTGTTGATTGTTTTGTTTGGCAACACTGAAGTCGTACCAGAACAATCAACGGGCAATTTCCATTGGAATTTGATTGGTGTCGTTCTCGCAGTTGCAACTTCCCTCTCTTTATTGAATCACATTAAAACTCGACCATACATGGAAGAAGTGCTGTACGTTTGGAAACTCAAGCAACTGCACAACAAAATCTTTCGTAAACTAAAAAGCATTAAAGCAGCCGCGAGCAATGACGATGTAAAAGCGCTCACTACGCTTAAGTTCTATTACACCACGCAACGCCAAGTGTTTGAGCTAGACAACAACACATTAACGATGAGCAGTGTAAATAAAGAACTAGAGGCTATCGAGCAAATCGAAGCGGCGCAATCACTGAGTCTCGATATCACAGGCTTTGAAGAGTCTTGGATAGACACATATTGATTGCCTATTTGCTACTTGAAGTTAACAACTGAGTGCTAAAAATAAGCGTTTGAGTGAGATTTAATCATTCGACGCTTTTTTTTGAATTTTTTTCTGAAAAGGGGTTGCTAAGAAAAATCATCTCCCTATAATGCGCCTCCGTTGTCAGGGCAAAGCGGAAACGCAAAAGCGGTTGGCAAGAAGGCGAAAGAAAACTTCTAAAAATTAATTTAAAAAAGTGTTTGACACTGAAAATTAATTCCTTAGAATACGCCTCCGCTTCGATAGCAAAGCTTACGAAGCAAGCTCTTTAACAATATAGACCTATCAATCTGTGTGGGCACTCGTTGATGATAATCCAAATAGTTTCTTCGGA
>NZ_JAWOWF010000050.1:0-36533 GCF_033340295.1 Vibrio sp. 1401 | reverse complement strand
TGAGCCTAGTGCGGTGAAAGTTGCACGCTGGGTTCTTAGAGGGGCGACACTTGGTAACAGGTGTCGTCTACTCGACATGAGCATCAACCAACACCAAATCGGCGTAGTAACCTTCACGAATAAAACCTCGGCCTTGAATGCCATAGCGAATGGCCGGGTTGTGCGCAGTTTTTTCGACTACTTGAGTCAAACTCATATGACCTAAACGGACATGCTCGAAGAGAGTAAGTAACGCATGCTGAACTAACGGCAGTCCGGCTGGAGCCTGCTCGTAAGGCACTTGTTTTTCTTGCCAAGTGTGAGGAGCGTGATCTGTTGCAATGATATCTATTTGCCCCGTATTTAACGCTTTTAACAACGCATCGCGGTCACTAGGAAACTTGATTGAAGGATTACATTTGATCAAATTACCAAGAGCGCCATAATCTTTGTTGCTGAACCAAAGATGGTGAACACAAGCCTCCGCGGTGATTGATTTATCTCGAATGTCTCCCTCGTCAAAAAGTGCTAGCTCCTTCGCCGTTGTGATGTGCAGCACATGCAGTTGGCTGTGATACTTTTTGGCAAGTTCTACCGCATAAGAAGATGAAGCGTAACAGGCCTCTTCGTCACGCAAAATGGGATGGTCTTCGATAGTGAAACCTGGCTTCTTAAGCCTTTGCTTTTGCTGGTTTTGTTTAATAACAGTCCCACTTTCACAATGAGTAACAATGAGTACTGGAGAGTCACGAAAAATTGACTCCAACGCTTGCGGATCTTCGACTAACAAATTTCCTGTTGATGCCCCCATAAATACTTTCACACCACAATGTTGTTTGGGGTTAAGTTGTTTAATCTGTTCAAGATTGTCTTCGGTTGCACCGAGGTAGAAAGAATAATTCGCAAACGAGCTTTCTTTAGCGAGAGCGAACTTGCGCTCTAACGAGTCAATAGTCGTTGTAGCCGGACTAACATTGGGCATTTCCATGTAGCTTGTAATACCGCCGGCCACCGCTGCCCGCGACTCACTTGCAATTGTGCCTTTATGTGTCAGCCCTGGCTCTCGGAAATGCACTTGATCGTCAATCATGCCTGGCAGTAAATAAGCCCCTTTAGCATCAATTACAATATCTCCGTGTTGTACGGATATATTAGTAGCAATCTTGTCAATTCTTTGATCAACAATACGTAAATCTGTTTCGGTAATGGCTCTTTCGTTGACCACCCGAGCGTTTTTAATCAATGTTGCTGACATAATTCATTCTTTAGATAATTTGAAAAGGTGGCCAATACTCGGTCACCTTGTGAAGCTATAAGGGGAAATCGTGTGTCCGCCTCATAGCGGGCGCTTTGCGCATTCATCGCAAACACAGGAAATCTCAAATTGTGGGCTAAGAACAGTGAAGCCTTCTTGTATGGCTTTCGCACATACGCTAGAAATAACATTGGCTTCAACCGCTATTTCACTAACCTTTCCACACTGAGAGCAAATCAAAAACTGTGGAACGCCATGCTCCTGATCGCACGCGATTTGAGAACAAACGACGTATTTACTAGATGTATTGAGCTTATGGACAAAGTGCTCTGCTTCAAGGAAATCTAGTATTCGATAAACCGACATCGCTTGAATGTTTTGAGAAAAGTTGTGATTGCAGTAGTCAACTAGTTCGTAGGCAGAAAGCGGCTTCTCCGCATATAGCAGTGAAGTCAGTATCAATTTCCGTTTAGTAGTGAGTTGTTTACCTCGCAGCAGGCAGATTTTCTCTACCTGCTTCATGACGTCATCTACCGTTTTGAGCTTTCTCATATCTCTAGATGAAATCCAATGTGAGTAGTAAGCGACGTTCATTGTCTGTAACATGTGGAGAGCGATGTATAACTCCAGTGGCTTCATTGCCTTCCCAACCACTTCCTTTGAGCAGGGCAACATCGCCAGGCTGCATTCGTCGTATTGCACTTTCAGAGTCGTATAATCCCGATAGGTGATCAGGTTGACCA
This sequence comes from Vibrio sp. 1401, assembly GCF_033340295.1. Lineage (NCBI taxonomy): Bacteria > Pseudomonadati > Pseudomonadota > Gammaproteobacteria > Vibrionales > Vibrionaceae > Vibrio > Vibrio sp. 1401. The sequence continues at coordinate 34,556 of NZ_JAWOWF010000050.1, read as the reverse complement.
AGACTACCGGCACCGAGTTTAGTGCGATCAATGGTATCGTTGGTTAACCATTCGGTCGCTCGGCCGGTATAAGTTATGACAAGTCTGCAAGGCACACGATCAAAGTGAAATTTCGGGCACATCGGGCTGTCTAGGCGAGTTAGTCTCAAACCTGCTTCTTTAACCTCAAACAAACAGCAGAACATATCGACGATTAAAGCAACATCTTCACTCAGCGCATCAGCACACGCATAGCCCTCTAACTTGCTTCGTACCCATTGTGCAGCATCATCTGGCGTGACACTTTGTACCAGTGCCAATCTAGGCTCCTGAGCCAGCATCAGATTAATGTCCTTCGTCAACTCTTTCGAGAGCGTTCGCTGCCATATGGCAATATTGTGCTCTGGTTTGTAGATGTCGCTAAGTATGTTCGCTGATGTCGATATCGCCAACGATGATGTTGTTTGGACACGAAGCGGGTTCTCAACTACATCAATGCTCATATATCTTCCTCCCAAGCGTTAAAAAGGTCAGGTAAAGGTTTTAATAACGTTGATTTTCTAGGGCTATGAGACCTAGTAATCGTTACGATTTCGCTCTAGTTCACGGACATATTGACACAGTCCCACCCCATGTAGAGTCAAGTCAGACAGCGCTTGTGAAGAAATCAACGTTTACTCTCTCTCAATAGGAGACTACTGGTTGTGAGATCAATTCTTTAAACAACAAATTGTAGAGCCCCAAACAAAGGAATGTTATAACATAACAATTAATCTTTTCAATATTTACCTTTTTTGATTAAAGATAATTAGGGGAACATCATGAGCATGCGAGCACGGAAATTATATTCCGCGATTAGAAAAGTAACGCGTGGGTGAATCGCCATAGACCCGACGAAACATCGCAATAAAGTTACTGGGCGTCGAATAACCTAAAGCATGTGCAATATCTCCCACCGATTCCCCTCGAGCTATCATTTCTAATGAATGTATTAGCAGTACTTGTTGCCGCCATTCACTAAAACTCATGTTTAACTCACTTCGAATCAATCGTCTTAACGTCCGAGATGAGACTGCCCCGATATTGGCCCAATGCTCCACAGAATGCTTGCTGTTTGGGTCTATTAAAATTGCTTGAGTAACTTTTTGCAGTCTCGGATCACTGGGCAGTGGGATGTGGAGTGACTCATGAGGGCTATTGACGATTTCATCGGATATTACGGCAAGAATACGTAAAGACTGTATGGATAGATCGTCTGTTTTACTCCATATCGATGCTCTAACCGATAGGGCTTTCAACACATCGCTCATTTGGATCACGCAAGGTCTCATTGGAAACCGCTCACAACTCTCTGGAGTAAACAGTAATGAACGACCTTTCAGAGAACCACAAAAATAAACACTGTGCATCGCACCCGGGGGGATCCAACCAGCTCGGTGAGGTGGTAGTATCCACGTTCCTTCATCGGTTTTGACCTGAATTAGCCCTTCATCTATACACAGTAACTGGCCTCGATGATGACTGTGCCAATTATGTGGCCGTTGATCCAAATGGTTGAAGTCGCTCCTTTCATGCTGCCACTCCTTAACGATCAGTGCGGCGCCATTTTTCCATTCGCTGTAATCAGAGTTTGTCACTTTATTTACTCAATTCCATTTTGGCCATTATTCATTATTTTCTGTCCTCTTAACGTTACCATAGCAAGTTAGCGTTCGAGTAACATTTTAGCAACGACCATTTTATCGAAGGCAGAACCATCATGAACGAACCTATCTTTATTATCTATTACATTACGGCAGGCTTGGGCATTGGCTTTCTCGCAGGACTCGTTGGTGTGGGTGGTGGTGGAATGGCCGTCCCTATTTTTGCGTTTCTATTTTCACTACAGGGAATAGCTGATACGGAAGTAGTGCATCTTGCGTTGGGGACATCAATGGCTTCGATGATTATTACAACATTGGGCAGCATGCGCGCTCACTACAAAAAAGAGAATGTAGACTCGACAATGGTAGTAAAAATGTTGAGCGGAGTTCTAGTCGGAACATTTTGCGCCACATTCGTAGCATCGTATCTACGAGGCGTCTATCTTGCAGGCTTTTTCAGCGTATTCATGTTGTATGTTGCTTATAAGATGTTCCTCAACACTGAAAATGAGTACAACCCTAACCCACATGGGGCTATCGGTAATATCACTGTAGGCTCGGTGATTGGCTCTGTATCAGCACTTGTCTCTATAAGCGGTGCGGGGTTGATCATCCCCTATCTTGTCCAGCAAAATTTTGAGGTAAAACGTGCTATTGGTACCTCTGCTGCGATAGGTTTCCCTATCGCGCTGTCAGGAAGCCTCGGTTACATGTTAAACGGATGGGAAAATACAGATTGGAACAACTTAGTCTTAGGATACATATACCTTCCTGCAATGATCAGCTTCTCCATTAGTAGCTACTTAACTACTAGCCTCGGCGTGCGTTGTGCAGCGTATTTCCCAAATAAAGTTCTTAAGAAAATCGTTGGTATTTTGTGTGTTCTTCTAAGCTTTAAAATGCTGGGACAAGTACTTAATTAAGGCAAATAATACGGTCACTAGTATGTCTTGCAGTATGGTGGAGGGATAAGCCTGCACAAAACTTACTCCTCGCTTTGCTTACTCGAACAGACAATGTGTAAGAAAGTGTCACATTGTTGCTATTCTTGTGGCTTTGTTAGGCTAGTCAGAATTACATCCAAAATTTTCTGGTGATTGTCCTTTCTGGAAACCTCGTCACGCTCCTGGCAAAGTGCTTCCTCCCCTTCTGATGCGAGAATTTTAATGCCACGCTCAGTACATTCTGCGAACGCACTAAACTGACTCGCACTGGGGATCTCTTGAAACGTCACATTGGGAAGAGCAACAAGTGATTCGGCTGGTGTCAGTGCGGGATGTAGCCGATCAGAGAGCGCCACCACGGTGATAGCATTGTTCATCAAGGCCAGAGTTTCAGGGACAAAAGTTTTCGTTAGCTCAGGGTTGATAACGACGACCGATTTCAGTTTGTTTTCAGACTGAAATCGGGGGAATTTTTGATCCGGGATGCTGGTAATATCAACGTTATTTTCACGTAACCAATGACAGTCTACATTGGTGGCGTTGTGACACGATGTTCGATATTTCTCCGGGCTTATTTGCGCTCCGGAGAGCATCAGCATAGATGTGCCGCCCAGAAAAAAGCCGACCCCCTGCACTGCATCAGTATCTACGCCTCCGGACAGTATCCCGACCGAACTTAATTCGTTCAGCCCAAGCACCAAATCACTGGTTCTGAATGTGATTTCATCAACAGCCATTTCTGCATTGATTTCGTTCGGTGCAGGAGGCTTTGGTACCACAACGACATAACCTTGTTGCGCCAGGCTCGAGGCTATCCAACCACTGTGGGAAAACGCTGACCGTGTTCCGCCCTGCGACAAAAGCACAACGGGAAATTTTCCACTTGCTAAAGGGGCATCTAACTGCGTTTCGACTGATTTAAAAATGTTCCCCCTACCAAACGAGAAGTTGTTTTTTTCGTTCGTTGTGGGATACCAATAATAGACTTCCACAGGCTTGTCTCTGTCTTCACTGAATCCCGTTTTGACTGTTAGCGCAGAATGGTATTTCGGCTCATTCGTACTGGCGCTGACACTGACACATAATGTAGCGAGTAGAAAAGACATTATTATTTTGGTTTTCATTTTTCCCTCAGCCGGCAAACACATTCTTCTGCACGGCATCTGAAGATAACGAGCAGAAGAATATCCATATATTTTGCGAAACATAGCAATTAAGCTATTCATAGTCGAGGTAACCCAAAGAAAATGATAGACCGCTCCAGCTAGAGCCTTTCTTTTCAATAATTTTCTGCGGATATCCACCATGCAGAAGTTTGTACTTTACTCATTGTAAACGACTAATCATGGCCTCTTAAGGCAACATTAGAAAACCAACCGTATTCACAATCCATAACTCCATAACTCCATAACTCCATAACTCATAGTTACACCGATGTATATCTAAGTGAGCTGAAGCTCCATTGCCCATCCAGTGCCCTTTGCATTTTTATAGCAAGGTAGCCAAGCACCATTTTATTACGGACCATTGCTGCCCGCACTAACACTTTTGTTTTGTATCGTAACTGATTTGCTTACTGGCGTTCTTTAGTTGCACTCCTGCCTTATTAAATGCCTTTTGAATAGTTGTGGAAACATGCTGGCGGCCCTCTCCTTCAAAAAAGTTAGCTCGATCTTGCTTCGTTTCGAATACGCAGACTATTTCTAAACTTTGTGGAAAAGAAGAGAATTTGACGGTATGAGTCACCCAAAGAAAGCCATCGTAACCTTTTAGCGTATCTTCACAAACTTCGGTCAACACTTCTCTAATTAGATTCTCGACCTTCTTATCTGATTTGCGCATAAATTAAACTTCATTCCTATCTAACGCCTTTAATTAGGTTTCAGTGTACATTGTCTTAAACAGTATTTGGCAGTGGTATTTAGTCAATAGCCTGTAGATGAGGTTATTCGCACGAAGATTTACCGACCTACTCGCTTCGAACTACATCTTACGCTGTTAAAAATAAGCGCTTTGCAACTCTACAAAACGCTTCTAACTTATTAGATTATTTTAAGTGTGTTTCAAGGAATGCAGAAACCTTGTCCATTGCAATGCCGACTGCTTCTGGATGGTCATACAGTTCATAGTGAGACCAATTTTCCAAATTAACCAGCTGTCGGTCTTTTGATTGAACAGAGCGGCCATAAATTTCCTGCCCATCACGATAAGCACCAAATGCCCCGACTTTTTGCCCTACCACGGCCATAACAGGCTGAGTCAATAACGTTTCGGCAAATGCAAAGGCATCCCAGCTCAGTGTTTTCTGTGCATGTGAAAACAGCATACGAGTTGCACCACCTTCGGTTTGTCCACGTGATGTTTTGTAGTATTCAGTAGCTTCGAACACGTCTCGTTCTGTTAATCCATTTTCTTTTGCAAATTCAATATTTGGAGGAAGAAGTTCATCGATTTTCAACTCTGAGCCGCGAGCTTCGGCTGTTCTCTGTGCAGCCATAGCTTCAAGATTGGCGATAGGGTCGTACATACTAAAGCCTTCACGGAACAAGCGGCCTAAGTTAACAGGCGTAATACCTACGACAGCTTTCAAGCGCTTTTCGGTTAGGGCTGAATTGATCATGTAACCACCACCGCCGCAGATACCGAGTCCACCAATTCTATTCTCATCGACATATGGTAAAGTTACTGCATAGTCGATAACGCGACTGATATCTTCAACACGTTGACTTGGGTCTTCTACGTAGCGAGGCAATCCTCCCGATTCTCCTTGGAAGCTCGCGTCAAATGCGATCACGACGTAACCTAACTCAGCAAGGGCTTTACCATAGACAGCGCTGGATGTTTGTTCTTTACAACTACCAAAAGGATGAACACTTATCATTGTTGGGTAGCGTTTCGATTCATTGAAGCCTTCTGGGAATAAAATTAATGCAGACATATCCCAAGACATATCAGCATTTCTAAAAGTGATTTTTTGCATATTCATAATCAATACCTTAAGAGTAAAAAGCCTTGAGAGCAGAAAGGCTCGAAGCAATTGAGCCTTTCATCGGGAATATTAAAGAGTGCGTTGGAAGAAAGATGCGAGTTGGGATACTGCGTCATCGACGTATTCGGCAACATCATAAAGCGACATATGGTTTGCACCATCAATGGCATACAAGGTTTTATCTGAACTCGCTGCACGTTCTATCAGGTCATCACTCATCCATTTGCTGCCTGCGTCACTACCAACGACAGCAAGAATTGGCTGAGTTAGGAATGCTTCCGCTTTGTGGTACGCATCGTAAGTAATGATCTGGTTTAAGTTACGAGTTAGAGCAAAACCCGGCGCATTTGGATGTTCACAACGTGGTGTGTGGTAATACTCCCAAGCTTCGCGTAGCTCTGCATTTGAGGCATCTTCTTCACGCATCGGAGCTAGAGGAATAGTCGCGAATTCTGTACCATTCGTGTCGGTTGTGCGAGCATTCGAACCAAATTCTAAGTAACCAACAGCGTCAGCATCGTTAACCGAATTATCCCAACCATTACGGAACATTTGGCCAATGTTTACGGCACTAACCATACCCAGTGCTTTGATTCGACGATCATTGATCGCTGCATTTGCACTATAGCCCGCACCAGCACAAATCCCCATTGCGCCAATTTTATCGTTATCGACGTACTCTAACGTTGTCAGATAGTCGACGACTGCGCTCACGTCTTCAGTACTCGTGTAAGGGTTTTCCATTTGGCGAGGCTCACCTGTACTTTCACCTTGATACGAACGGTCAAACGCAATGGCAATTATGCCGCTTTTTGCAAGTTTACTCGCATATAGGCCTGCGGTTTGCTCTTTTACGCCACCACCTGGGTGTGAAACAACAACCGCCGCATATTGTTTACTTGCATCAAAATCTGTAGGGAAGTTGATAACCGCTGAAATCTCAATACCTTGACCATTGAGATTTTTGAAAGTGACTTTAGACATAGCGACATTCTCCATTAGAAGTTAACTGTTCATCTCAGGCTGACCTAAGCTTCGATGTAATATTAGTCAACACACTGTTTCGGATAAATATCGTTTTATCTACATGACTGTTTAGTTATACTTAACAAATGAGAATAGAACCTTCTTTAATTTCATCACTGACGTGGTTTGCACATATTGCTCGCCATCGTAGTTTCACTAAAGCAGCCTTAGAAATGGGGGTAACCCGTGCTGCCTTATCACAACACCTAAAAGCGTTAGAACAACAGCTACAAGTTCGGTTAATTAATCGAACCACCAGAAGTATGTCGCTGACGGAAGAAGGCCAACGTCTGCTTGATATTTTGCAACCTTCATTGGTGAACATTGAGCAGGTCGTTAACGAATTGAACGACTCTCATCTTGAGCCTTCGGGATTAATCCGTATCAGTGTATCAAGAACCGCTGCTCGGCTGCTTATTGAGCCCTATCTAGGTGAGTTCCTCTCTCGTTATCCTAAAATACGCCTAGAGCTAATCATGGATGATGGGTTTTCTAACATCGTCGCAGAAGGCGTTGACGCTGGCATTCGCTTAGGATTAAGCTTAGATGAACATATGGTTGCGATCCCTATTACTCCGCCGTTAACAACGGCAATAGTGGGCTCTCCTGAATACTTTAGGCAAAATGGACTACCTCAAACTCCTGAGGATTTAGAAGATCACAATTGCCTTGCTTATCGTTTTACCTCTAGCGGAACAATTGATCATTGGTCGCTAACCTCTCCAGATGTTGCAAAGCGCACCCTCGTTTTCGAGCCTAAAGGTAATGCTATTTTTAATGATGACTATAGTATGTTACAAGCTGCAATACAGGGTGTGGGTTTAGTGAAGCATATTGATTTATGGGTGGAAAAGCACATAGATGAGGGAAGATTGACCCGAGTTCTGACACCTTGGTGCAAAGAGTTTCCAGGGTTTTATTTATATATACCTTCACGAGAGCATATGCCGAAAAAAATCCGCGTCTTGATGGATTTTTTAATCAAAAAGCGCGAAGCTCTGAAACTCAAAGAGTAATTGCCAAATTGCTTTAAATAAAAAAAGCGAGCACGAGGCTCGCTTTTAACTTTCTGTTTTCGTTATATATTACAATAGCTCAACCGATTGTTTGGCTATCACAAATTCCTCGTTGGTTGGGTTTCCATTAGTATCGCACCTACTAACAGGGATTTGTCGAGTAGACGACACTTATTACCAAGTGCCGCCCCTCTAAGAACCGTACGTGCAACTTTCACTGCATACGGCTCAAGCCTCCACTAAGGCATCATTGATACCCAGCAACTTATAACACAGTCGGGACAGGCTCTTTCCAAGAGTTACGAGCTAGCCTTTTAGATTTTCTCTTCACCAGATATTCTTGGTATTGAGGGTCAAAAGGGGTCGCAGCACTCCTAATTTTTACGTGTCTTTCGATAGGCACTTTCGCTATTTGGAACAGATTGAAGTGACAGTCCATGTTCATGATTTTCTGCCAACCGTGAAATTGCCACTGGCCTTTACGATTGAGAAAATACTTGTGCACAACCCAGTCTTTGGACTTGGTTGGATGACGTCTAACTGCCCAGTGCCATAACGCTTGGAATAGTTTGTGGCCGACATACCCGAATACTTGTTTAGCAACACAGTGGCGATAGTAATTCGCCCATCCCCTAAGTTTCGGATTTATCAACTTGATAAGATCGTTAACAGGGATGGTTGCGTGCTTTTTAATAAGTTCACGTAGATTTCTAAGGAATAACAGCGTATTGAATTTGCTCGGTTTAATGAGCAATTTCCCTTTGTACTTCCTGTGATTGAAACCCAGTGTCAGCGCCGAGAAATTTTGCGTGAACTCTACCGTAAGCAGTTAGAAGATAACGGACGAGTCAACTTATCCCAAATTGCCAGAGAAATGGGACTCTCTAGGCAAAGAGTGAGTGTGTTAGTGAAAGAGCTTCTGTTTATGTAAAAAGTGCATTTGTTCAGTTTATATATAACCTACCAAAAATGCACTTTTCTGAATGTACAAGCAACAAGCGCTTGTGCTGACCTATAGTCCGACCAATCAAGCTTAACCTCGCTAACTCGAAAGTGGACATTTGTGAGTTAGAACTTTGGGCTGACTCTGTGGTTTGATATTAGAAAAAGTATCTTAAAGAGTGATAAGATCAACCTCACCTTTATCAAATCAAAGCTGAAGTTAGCTCAAGAGCATCATATCTAGTTCAGAGTTACTTCGTCTTGTAATCGCAAATGGAACGGGTTCATCTCAGAAAGAATAAATTCTTCAAACCAAATATTTACACCATCAAGTAACTTTAACCCACTCTTGGCCGTATGTGCCGAAAGTAAGTCAAGCTCTTCAAGGTCGATCATCTCTTCAAGAGGCGAAGACCTTACTAAGTTGTGAATAGATCTATTTCGCTCTTTACGCCACGAATCCAGATCACGTTTAAGATTCTTGGGTAAAAACTCATTACATAGTTCTATGAGCTTTACAAAGCTCTTTGTCCCTGCCTTTCGCCCTTTCGAGTACAAAACCAACGATAAGCGGTCTGAAATGCAACTTTCTTCAAGAGCGATTGCTTCTAGATAAAATTCTTGGTTTATGGCCTCGTTGATACGCTCAACAATGTTCTTAGAACGCTCTTCTTTCTTGATGAGCGTTGAATAAGCAGAAAACTCTTCATCTGGGATATGTCTTGAGATGTGCAGATTCATCACTATAGACCTAAAGCTTGGCATAGAATCTAAGATCTCGGTGAATTGCTTCATAAAGGTATCAAGATATGTGTATGTATAGACGTTCTCACGCTTTAACCACCAAGAATAAAGTATATCCCTTTCGGTTCTTGGGATTTGAATAACTCCTTCTCCGATATGGGAAATATAATTGTGAATATTATGAAGAAAGAATGTGCAATGGAATAGAATCGTTTTCCCTTCTGGATACATTGCGTATGCTTCGGGTGTCATATCGTTAATATGAGTTTCAAATACTTTCTTTTGTTCTACATGCTCATCTTCAATGAATAAACACAGTGCATTAAGCAAATCTGTAGGGTTCTTTACATCAAAACCATCTAACCATAATGATTCGAACAGCCAAAAAGCAAAGCTATAACCATCAATGTAACCATCTTTGAAGAATGTGTAGTGTTTGCGACTTTCAAGTTGAGCTTGCTGCTCTTCCAATGAGATATTCACTAGGTTCTTGTTCATTTCACTTCCTGATAATACGCAGAGATATCAAAATCACACATTAGAAAATCTTAGACTAGATGAACACATTAGTTTAGTGAAGAACATCTAACCTAAGTAGAAGTGGGGCAGAAGTGTTTCAGTCAGACAAACCCGTTCATCACACACCCCATTCATATCCCGTTGGCACACCTATGGACAAAACCTTGTCAGTAGCTTTGCTAATTTAGTAACTAATGAATTATTTCTAGTATGGAATACCGCTTTTATAATTGGTACTGACGAAAGCGTACATACCATACTCCAAACCCAAAGCGTCGAACGTTTTGCGTTCACTAAAGTAACTTATTAACTGCTTTCCATTCACTTGAGAAACTCTTTTTCGAACTTGAGTGCCTCTGTACGGTCGCCTAGGTATCTTGGTACACTCTGTAGCGCCATAAAGCCACCTATTGGTTTGTCATGATGTCCAATAATAAGGCCACCATAACAATTGTGAGCATGGCATTCGCTTAGTAACATTGAATTATTAGTGACCAAAATATTGCTTGGTCTTATTAAAATCTCCACACCATTTCTAAGTAAGCGTCCACGGTTTATAACTACACGATTCGGTGGATAAAACTCGATTTCAAACAGGATTTTTTTGTGCGCTTCCCTAATGGTTAGTTTTTTACCTACTAACTGTATGTCCCACGGCGAAGTTGAGTATATTAATTGATTATTCTTGATATGAAGCACTGGAGAATTGAATTCATCAAAAACAACCAAATTTAGTAACAAATGCCCATCCGCTAGGATCAAACCAATAAGAGGCGTACCATCAACACTTACTGGTACCATAGCTGTACCATACCCCTTATCTCGACAAGTGAAACTATTACTACCAATTTCAACTGTGGCTTCAGTACCAGCAAAGTGTAAGTTGTAGGGCTTTGAATTACCCTCTCTCAAATTGTACGGAGATTTGTTAGCCGCACGCACAACTTCAATAGGAAGTAGCCCACCAGTTTTTTCTCGATGGTGCTGATCGCATAAAAGAGTAATTTCATCAGCTACATGACGCTTGACAACAGCCCACTCCTCCATATGTTCATATTCATATAGAGGCAAACCACAAATCACGCAGCCAAAACCACACCTTTGACGAACTTCCCGTTGAATTGGTAGTGGGATATTTCGACTATTACATTGCTCTATTTCACACATAGTTTTCCTTGATTATCGGCATACAGCTAACGCTTTGCTAAACGGATATGACGGCTAATATTTGTTATGATTTCATTCAAATAAATATAAGTATTTTTCCATATCATCCTCTGAAACATAAATCATTTTTCGATGAGTGCTTTCCAATCAATAAAATCACTCAAATTTACAATTTGACTATCATCGACAAAGCAACCCTTGAATGGAGAATCTTGCACAATCTCTGAAAAGATACGCTTAAATTGACCTAACACTTCCGCTGTGTTTGTACAGTTTTCAAATGAAATCACGTGGTATGCGCCATAACACTTATCTGGTGGTATCAGATCAAAATAGCGTCTAGGACCGCGTGGTCTTTCGGGGTTTGATTTAGAGATAATAAAGGTAAAACCACCTTTTCCCTTACCGACTCTAATCCAGCCAACAGCATTATTCTCTCGCCAGCTTCTCCCCATATCTTTAGCCAACTGATCTTTCATTCTGATTTGCATATTTTGACTAATTACACCACCAGTTTGAGCTTCTAACTCAGAAATCCTCTTAGCAAATGCATTTTCATATTTATCTTCAAACTGTTCCTCTGTTTCTTTATAAATTGGTAAGTAAAAGTACATTCTTCCCCCATGAGTTATAACGCTTTGCTAAGGTGTGAGCAACGCAATACCGAACCTTCCGCACATCACCTTAAACACTAAAATCAACGCATAGTGAAAATACCACGCGTTGCGAATCAATCTTAAGCAACGTGTTAGGCTACTAAGCTCCGATGCCAATCATTACTTTTGCACCGATAATCGAATTACCTGACAAACTATTATTCATTACACTTAGCGCCTCACCTTTGAGGAATACATTAATCCCAAATGGTCGCAAATCTAATTTAGTTATTTCAGCTGCATTCTTTGACTTACGCGCAACCTCTAACACAATTCCATCAGGAGTATTAACCGTAACCATTGAGTCTGTGGCACTAACAATTACTGCGTTGTGCAAAGATCTATTTTTTCTTACTAATGGTTGCCATTGCTCTCCTTTTGGATCTGAAGGAATATTAATCCATACTTCTAGTTGTTCATTTGAACCAATTAGGAAAGGAATAAACTCATTTACAGTGATTAGAGCGATTCCATCAATCAACTTATTTTTAGCAATTTCTAGCTCTTTAAACGGCTTAAATTGCAAAGGAAGTGAGTCTAGTTTCATTATGATCTCCCCCTTTTCGGTGAAACGTGAATATTTCTCTTAGGATTTTGAGAAAACCAATCATCTATATATTTCACAATTTCCTGTTGCTCTAATTCATCATCAGATAATGTTGGGGTTCGTAAGTTCCATGAAGCAATAGCACCTAATAAAACTGTAGCTATTTCATAAATTTCAATCGATATCTCTTGTTTCGTTAAAGATAACTGAATTACTTTTGCAAGAAGAAGAAATATAGACCCAGCTGTTGCACCAAGTGCAGCATTGAACCACACTGATTTATTTTCAAATTTCTTTTTAAGAATGCTAAATTCATACTTATCGAGTTCGTAAGGCTTAACTCCAAGATACTTAACTGGCTCGCCCTCAACTCCTCCCTTAACAAACAGAGGTTCATTACAAGTCACCTCTTCGCTGGGACTTTCTGACAAATTATCACTATTCATCAAAACTCCTTTTGTAGCCTAACGCTTTTTAGACTAAATCTTTCCGCCTTTGCTTTCGGTCTATCTTGCTACCATCATGTATGCAACTCAAGCAATATAAGCACATTATGTGAATGTTGGCCTTTCATGACGGAAAGTATCCGCCTGAAATTCTTACGCTGCACCATTAGGTTTAGTAAGACAAAAAGAGATGAACAACATGTGAACGAGTTTTTAATCTAAGTAGAAACGGGGCATAAATGAGCCAGCACAGATCTAGCTGGCTCGAAGATGGACAATAGTTTACCAGTGATTTTGCTAATTTAGCTATTCATATCATAAATAAATTCTCGTATTGAACACGGTCTACTAGCTACCGACTAATAACTCAAAATCATCCACAGTCCTCACCAACATCTCACTTCAGCCACGGTTGGTGAAAAATTCTAACAAGTCTACTTGACCTGTCTACTACCCTACAGTTCATACTATCCAAATACTAAGAACATTTGGGTCAAATCTCACATGTATTGCGTATTTCGGAATTGGGGCAAAGGCTGGTATATCTCGCACCACCTTGCTCTATTACGAGAAGCTAGGGCTGATTAACGGCCATCGCCTTGACAATGGGTACCGCTATTACAGCGAAAACGATTTGCAGCTACTGTTTTTGACTAAACAACTTCAAAGTGCAGGACTCTCACTGAAAGAGTGTGAACAATGCATGGACGCGAAGTTAAGTAGAAGCTCATTGGAAAACCTGATTACGCATAAGTTTCAGCTTGATCATTTCCGAGCCAAGCCTATACTCAGATCATTGGTTTGAGAGGTGTTTATGGCTAGAAATGAGATTCAGTTTCAAAAAGGTTTATCGTTGATCCGCTTCAACAACCTTTATGGAACGGAAACTCAGTGCTATGACAGACTTTTTTAATCTTAGGTGGGGTAATGGGTTTGTCTGCCCTAGCTGTGGCGGTAAAGAATACTGCAAGCTAAAGCGGCATTCGTTATATCAATGCAACACCTGCCACCAACAAACATCTCTTACCGCAGGGACTATTCTTGATAACACCAAGCTGCCACTGACTAAGTGGTTTCTCGCCATCCTCCTGCTGACTAAAGTTAAAAACGGCATATCAGCATTAGAGCTATCAAGGCTAATTGAGGTCTCATATAACACGGCATGGCGCATGAAGCATAAGCTCATGCAAGCGATGAAAGAGAGTGATGATAAAAGACAACTCGATGATGCATATTGGGGCGGTAAAACAAAGGGTAAGCGTGGCAGAGGATCTGTAAACAAAGTGCCTTTCATTGCTGCTGTCGCTCTGAATGAAGACTACAACCCTGTTTACATGCGAATGACTGTGGTTAAAGGCTTTCGTAAAGATGAAGTTGAGAAGTGGGCTAAGAAGCACTTAGTGCCGTCCACTCTCGCCATATCAGATGGACTTTCCTGCTTTGAAGCCCTGTCCAATGCGAACGTACACCATGATCGGGTTGTTAAAGATGGCGCACCTGATCTTGATGAAATTCAAGATAAATACTTCCATTGGGTTGATACGATGATCGGTAACGTCAAGAACTCATTGAGAGGAACTTACCATGCTATCAGTAAAAAGCATCTACCTCGATATCTCGGTGAGTTTTGCTTTCGATTTAACTACCGATTTAGACTCGAAGAAGTGCTAGATGAGCTTCTTGGCTCATCAATGACAATACCTCCTATGCCATATCGGTTACTAAAATTAGCAGAGTCGTATTAAGTGACTCATTTGAGCCACTGATATACCCATCCATCAGCGATTAAGGTCTGTTTGATTTTAGCTTTATCTTTGCGACTGGCACGGTTGTAGATTGATCGGATCTCTTGCTCAAAGCTATCTTCATTAAACCCACGTTTAATTGCTTTTTGATACCACTCATGCCCTTGAGCAACATCTCCCAAGATCATCTTACATGCGCCAATTAGAGTGCATGGGCGGTAGTCTTGTTTAGTAAGTTCATGAGCTTGAGTACCAAATTGGATCGCTTTATCAAACATGTTTAGATCACGCTTTGCACCACCACTTGTGGTTAAGAGTGCCGATTTCAGGCTCTTGTTGCCATTTGCGAAATTGAATGGGAAGTTTTTATTAACCAGAGCGACCGCAATTTGGGGTTTCCCAGCCTTTCTGTAATCAGCAATAGCATTCACGAGATTCCAAGGTTTCTTCGTATCTTCCCATTTGCGCTTTGCTAGCTCAGCTCGATTCAGATAGTACAGCCCACTTACATATTGATTTTCAAAACCTTTATTGATTAACCATAAGTAATCGCTCTCAGAGATTGTTTGCCCTTTGGTCAATGGTTCGAGGATTTCTGCTGCTTTGGATCGTCTTAGTACCTTAACTACCTCTATCGATGGAAAATCAATGTAGTCCCTCTCATATTGAGCTTTTCGTTCCTTAAACATCTTTTCTGATGCTTCACGTCTCGCTTGCAGCTTTTGCTCTTGAATCTGGCGTTGTTCATTTCGTTGTTCTGCGGGAGTTTTGGTTCCGATAGAGACATGTTTTGAGAGCAGGGATTTAATCATTTCACAATCACCTGCGAACTCACCACTGTTAGTCGCTATCCTCTTTTTAGCTGAAAGTTTTAAAGGCATTAACTTCAAAGGTAATGAATATGGCGATTCAGGTTGGGAATCAATAAGCAATATCAAAGCCTCGGTGTACTCATTACCCATCAGTTTGGATATGTCATTAATCTCATTCATTAGGTACTCTTGGTCACTGGAAGCGGCAATGCTCTTTTCTATCAATTCTAACCAGCCATAATGGAGTGGGAACTGGGAGCGAGAGAACAAATTTTTTACTTTGCTGAGTGACATGTGAGTTAATTCCTTGAGTGAATGATGAATAGCCTTTGTTCATGTAAGTCATTATAAATGGGTAACAAAAAAGCGCAACGAAGTGATATTTCAACTTAGCTGAAAGTTATGCGTAATCAGGTTGGAAAATTGGCTAACGCAACTCAACCATGAAATTGATGAAAAATCCACGCCCGCGAGTTGCTACTGGCATTACTTGGATAACGCCCACAAAGATAGTTACACTTGGTAACAAGTGTCGTCTACTAAACAGAGGTGAGTTTGGCAAACAGGCTTAAGGCTTGCACCAATTGGCATCATTAATGTTGGTGGCTCTGATTCCACCAGTATTAATGCACAAAGTATAAAGTCAATATGATTGAGTAATTTTTTCAAAATGATAGATGGGAACTCGCCACGTGCCATCACATCAAACACGATATTACACCAATAATATTACCGAGCGTCTATAACTTTACAGGTTACGGTAATCAATACCTTCACTTGTTCCAAAGCACTATCAAGGCAATATTGAGTTGAAAAAGCATGGTTATCCATCAATGACTCTATCTGCTTGGAAAGTCCTAAAAGTCTACGAAGAATTTTATCGAGGGTTAATGCATGGGTTCGCCAATCACTCTGGATACGGCTATTGGCTATTAGTAAATCTATCCTTAAGAGGTAAATTTGAAGCTCTAAGAGAATGTTCTGCTCTCCAACCTTTTTCGATATTAACTTCGCATCTTCTAGGCATTTGTGAAGATGACTAGTATTGATCTCGTTAGGTAGATGGGTTAACAACACAAACCTCCTTGGTGGATGAGTGGCTACTATCGAGTAACCACACACCTGCGCCAGTATTATTTAGATTTGAAAACTAGTCCATTTCTAGCCAGTTCATAGTCGAGATATTCCCAAGCAGTAAAATTTGTAAAGCCGATTTCATCATCATCTTTAATGTTCAGAAGAGACTTGTCACCTGTTTCCTCATATTCTTCTTCAACTTCACCTTCCACTCCGTTTAAAGCCTCTTCCACAAGCTGTTCTTGAATGTCTTCGTCTGACCAACCTAAGAATTTTGCAGTTAGATTTGGCTTAAGCCGATAGTAATCGTCAAGTTCACCTAGTGGTGGCTCTTTTCCTTGTTGTACCGCTTTAATGGTCTGTTCTAGCCCATAGGGGTACGTAGCCTCATCCCATTTGAACAACTGTTCTTCATCAACCACGAATATAAGCCAATAATCAGGATTAATAGCCACCTGCCAACCAAGTAAGTTGAACTCTCTAATGATGTAAAAGCGATCATCATGCGATAATGGCATGCCCACCATCTTCTGAATAAGCCCTTCACGTACTATGAACCGATTTTGGTTTGCTTCAGCATCCGATTTGTGAGTTTGAGAGCATAAAAGAATTAGCTTTGCTACTTGTTCATAATTGATACGATTATCTTTTACTCTTCTTTGAATAGGCATAGTTAGTTTTATCCTGTTATTTACATAAAAATTAATACGCGCTAACAACTAGCTAAACTCGCTTATACCTAAAACTAAAAAAGAAATCTCACGATTTTGCCCGATACTCAAGTCATCAAGCCAGTAAGTAACTCTTTTGTGACGTCTGCGGGATGACTGCTCCCTTGCGGCCTTACCCAAAAACGTATTGATTCACTAAGAGTTTTGGGACTTCCATCTTCACCATTGGCAAAAGGGATATTCAGATCAAATGGGAAAAGAGCATTATGGAAGCAAGTGATAATGTCTTGTTTAGAGTTCAACTTACCCTCGCTAATATACCCTTCAGCGAACTCTTTGATTATTGCAGTTTCTAGTAGTACTGACTGAAACCAATCGATAGAGTGCTTATATGAGATGACCCAATTAGGACCATTTACAATATCAAAACTAGTGTCATCTATTCCCCAAGACGTTGATTCAGAGAGAGTATCTTTGCTAGCAGCCAAACAAGAACTCACAATCAGCCCCTTTATATTGCGTCCTTTACTCTTAACCATTTCTGATACTTTTTAATGGAAGCATCAGCTACGCACTTACCATCACCATGTCCACCGATGTAAAGTATTTGTATGTTCTCTTCCGTGTCAGTTAGGTGATTTAACGCATATTCCAACGAGTTATTATCGTAATAATCACATGAATAAATATTAAGCTGTGACTTTTTAGCATTTTTGTTCACATACTGCTTTATCCCTGTAAAAAAGGGAGTCCAGTCGCTTGATCTCTGTTGTTTTTGAATGAAAACCAAGGCGCTTCGGCTACTAGTAGCGCGACATCTCTTTTCAATTTAAATACCTCTTAATCAAAATTGTTGGTGGCTTACTCTTCTTACTTGTCATGGTTCACCTAGTTAGTGGATTGGGGGGACGGTGAAATCCTATAAGTTGATATTACCTACATCTATGGCTAGTCACATTAGTTATTCTAGGGAAAACTGCGAGTTTTCTCTGCTACTGAGTAAATACATTAACGCGAAGTGGGGCAATGATGAGTCAGCTAGGAAGAACAACTGATGTGATCACCAAGCGATTCTGTCGTACCTTAACTACCAACCGATTTTGTCGGTTGACTAATTACCAAGGGAAAATGACGGATCCATTTCTATACCTAACCCTTTGAATAGGTCAAATCATTATTTAGGGGTTAGTAAGGATGATCATCATGGACTCTCGCTCCCAGCTTACTGTTGATGTGATCGCTAAAGTCACTCAAGGTAAGATCAGCATTCACAGTGCTTCCAAACTCCTCAATAAATCCCGTCGTACCATAGAGCGTTATCTCCACCGCTACCGCCGTGAAGGCATACGCTTTGTTGTTCATGGCAATAAAGGGCGTGAGCCTGTCAATAAAACCCCTGATTCACTGAAAAGACAGGTTCAGCAACTGATCCAAACTAAGTACTTCGATTTCAATTTGCAGCATCTTGCCGAATTGCTCACAGTCCATGAAGGCTTGACCATCAAGCGGGAAACCTTGCGAAAGTGGGCGCACGCTATCCACCATGTGAAGCGAGCCAAGCGTCGTCGTAGCCGTGTAAGAAAACACAGAGAGCGGATGGAGCAGCCTGGACTGATGCTGCAAATGGACGGCAGTCCGCACCAATGGTTTGGTGAGCATCGCTCATGCTTGATTGCCATCATCGACGATGCGACCAGTGATATCCATGCTGAGTTCTTCCCTTCCGAAACTACGGAAGGCTGTATGAAAGTCATGAAGGCGTATATCGAAAAGCGAGGTCTGTTTAAGACGCTCTACGTCGATAGAGCGGGTATATTCGGTGGTCCAAAACGCAGTAACTTCTCTCAGATGCAACGCGCTTGTGAAGAGCTAGGGATCGAAATCATCTTTGCGAATTCGCCCCAAGGCAAAGGACGGGTCGAACGGGCATTCGATACGTTCCAAGACAGGTTGGTTCCAGAGCTTCGGCTGCATCATATTACCGATATTCAAAGCGCCAACGAGTATCTTCAAAACCAGTTCATTCCACTGTACTGGCAACAGAAAATCGCGGTGCAGGCGAAGAACCCGAGGTCGGCGTTCAAGGTTGTACCTGAACACATCAACCTTGATACGGTCTGTGTTCACAAGGAATATCGCAAGGTTCGCCGAGATCATACCTTCAGTTATAACAATAAAATGTATCTCATCGACTCGCCCATACGACACTCTATCGTCAATCAGAAACTGGAAATACGCTGCCAGTTCGATGGCGCATTCTCAGCCTATTTTGGTCACCGCAAACTGCATATTACCGAGTTAGAAGAGCCTCCAAGAGCGAGTGAGTATGGGATGGAAGTCCAACGCAAGTTGGATGTCATCGAGCTTGCCGACCGCTTGGGTAATGCGACGGAAGCTGCTCGGATCAGCGGTTGCTCACGCCGAAGTATCTACAACTATCAAAAGGTATTAGCCGAGGAAGGCATCCTTGGCCTTAAGCGCATTAACAAACCGCTGCACCGCAGCAAAAACAGCATACCTGAAGAAACCGAAAATAAAATTATCGAGCTGACCTTAAACAATCCGTATCAAACCTCAGTACAGTTGAGAACCATGCTCAAGAAGGAGTACAACATCACCGTCAGCAGTTGCACGATACGAAATATCTGGAAGCGCGAGGCACTGAATACCAGAGCGCTGAGAATACAGCGCTCAACGGCATTAAATAAAGAAGTCTAGCCTGTGGGCTAGACTTAAAGGTAAACGACAAAGTCGCTTGGGATTTATCCCGTCAGGTTCCCTTGGTAATCACATAGGAAGAACAACTGACTCAAAAGTGGGCTAGTTAAGTTAACACTTAGCTATAGTTGTCATGATAGCCATCGATTGCTGGATGGTACTGTCTATCGTTTTCGAGGTCTAATGCTGTAGTTCTTTCATCATAGACATGGTTATTTACATATTCTCCATCGATGAAAAAGAATTCACGGTAGCAAGAGCCAAATTTCGAACCTATGCGCTCTTTCGCAATTTCATTAGCGTCTTCAATAGTCCAAGGATTGTTTCTGTTTCGTAAGAACTCAACACAGATGTATCCCCACTGGTGTAATTGCGAACCATAGCCTATATCCAAGTCACGGTGTTTAACTTCAGCGAAACTTAGTATCCTTGCACCTATATCGGTTGCAAAGCCTTTATCGAGATACTCGGCCTTAAAGTTACGTCTAATAAGTTTGGGAGTGGTGCCTTCATACTCTAGCTCATTTACCATCAAATCATCATCAAATATAACCAATAGAGAGCTGTTTTGATTTGGATTAAGCTGTTTACCTCTATTCCCCTGAGCCATAGCGAACTCTTGATTAACCCCATCCATACCTTTATTTGCATTAACTATATTAGCTCTATGATTGTTAGCTTTTTTCGAATGCTGTAATAGCGAATGGTAGTTAGGGAAGCCAACTTCTCGTGCTGCTAATTCAAGTGCTTGGGTGTGCTTAACACCTAGTTCAACTTGAATCTTTTTAGCTAGTTTCTTGATATTTGAAATGAAAGATTGAGTAATATTCATGATCTTATATACCTAGACGAAAAGCTAAGTAAATCCACTCCTAATTTTCTTCTTCCCGCCGAAATAAATAAGAAAAAATATATAATTTAGGATTATGGTTCTCGAAAGAGTTTGCCTTATTGGAGTGAGTAGGCTTCCATCCAGCCTTAATTTAACAATCTATCTCATACTAACTCATTAGTCAAACTAACAAAACCCATACCTTGAGGCATCACTTGGATAACAAAATCTAGTTCAAACTTCCATGATGAGATTGAACGAATCATCATTGCTAGCAAGGTTTGGGGCAGAAACGAGTTAGGTTCATTGCTCTAACTCGTCAAACTACAATTAGTAAAAGTAAGTAAAAACAACAAAGGCAAAAGACAAGACCTGACCCTATCTAGAACCTCTATACCCATTCATTGTGACTTTTTGGTCATTGCTGTTTATCTACTAGACACCATCGTACTCACTTTAAAACTGCTCACGGTTGTCATTCTCAAACGTCTCTCCGTTGGATAATTAGCCTTAATGTATGTTGAAACTGTTTTTTCTCTCCAAGGCTGTGGTAGATGAGTCTGGGAAAAAAGATCGCCTATTATCTCGAAATAGTTCTCCATGCTCTTATTTTTACTTTCATTAAACTTTTTTGCTTCAGCTTGCATATGAGCAAACTGTGTATTTAGGTCACCATCATGATACCCTAAGCAACTGGCTGCACGCTCTAACACATAGCGCATTGCCTGTGGACTGTACCCAGCTTTGACCATAATATCCACAGCAACAACGTCAGCGGTTACTTCATTCGGAATCATCAAGTGATTGGTCATAAGGTGTCCTTGTGTATAATCATCCATAAAGGTATCCGCCACTTCTGCCCAAGCGATTGTGTTAAGGTAAACGTAGATATCTCTCGCTGCTCTATTAGTCTCGCGAGTCTTTTTTGAGCGAATTAGATTGATCTGCTGATTGTGAAGTAGAACATGATGCACCATTTCATGGGCGATGATAAAAACGATTTCATCAATATAATGAGACTCAGAAAATACTCCTGAAGTTAATACAATTTTGTTATTTCTAACCAATGCACCGTATATTTCCGATTCAGTAATTTCATATTGAACAGCAAGATCACATCCAAACACGCCATTAATACGGTGAGCAATATGTCTCACAATTTCTTCATTTTTTTCACTGTTAGAATTATTAACTACTTTGACGTCATTGCCTGAAAACTTTTCACATACATGGGCAATGTTCAAGGTGTCAAACGGAACCGTTTTATATTTAATGGCTGGTAACTCAATGTTCTCAACGTTGCCGCTTTCCATATAAGCTTCTCGGTCAAAATCAAAGTCTTTTATCTCATCAAGGTTCGCTATATTGTCCTTATGTTTTTCGTCGATATAGTCTTCAAACGCTAAATTATCGCTATTAGTAGTACAACCCAGGATAAAAATAACAACAAGAGCGAGGAGTTTATTTTGCATCGCATTTATCCATAATTCCATGAGTAGCATAGGTGTTTTTATCCGCCCTTGAGTTAAACTCTTTGTCTACACAAGGTTCGCTAACCGTTGCTCTCGCACTGAGTTTTAAATCCATCTGATGGATGTACTTTATTTGTCCATTAATATTTAACTTAACCATCCCCTCCTCCGTGAAATCTAACACTTTAATTGTCACTTTTTTCGGGTCTGGCAGTCTGGACACCTTAACGTAGTCACAGGTATCCATATCTGTTGCGCTTGTACAAACTTCAACCTCTCCAGAGTTAAACTGAATAACCGTATTATCCACTGCATAAGTTGGATAGGAAAAAAATAAAAAAATCATCAAGTAGAATAGTCTCATTTTTTCACCATTAATTTATCTCTTAAAATCAAAAATTCATTTACCAGTATTGATGCTTTACGCCTTGAATTTATTAATACCCATTGGTAAATATAAATAATCACTGGTTTAATTAGCATACTTGCACTAATTATTAATATGCTTATTAGAGCTATCCAGTTCGCTGGCCCTGCTGTGTATTGAAAGACAATAATCGAAAATACAACACTGATAATCACAACAAGAAATAATCCTGAAGAGGTCAGTAACTTTTTCATTTCATCGTCGCTATAAAGTACATAAGATTTTTTTAAATAGAGAGAAAAACCAATAACCACAGCATAAAGTAATATTTGAATCAAATCGTAATACGAGAAATTGCAATCCCCTACAATTGGGCATTCACCAATAACATTAGGCGATCGCCAGTACTTGGTATCCATAGATACTAAGTTTACAAATGCCATGGCGTGATAGAACACACCAGGTAACTGGTTATGAACGGGGGACACAACTAAATCTGAAGACCCCAGTAAGTCATAGCCGATAAACACCGCTCTGTTTTCTATCACTTTCCGCAAGTCTTGATTGCCCGTGGCATTTGGAGCTAAAAAATCGTCTGCACTCAGGGTTAAAATCGGCGGACACTTCACTCGATGTTCATCCATCTCTTTTTTGTTTTGAAAGCCATAGGTAACGTGTCTTCTAAATGCTTGGTACATACTACGCTGCTGAAACTCACACCCATCGGCTACATTCAAAAATGCCATTTGCTCGTTACTATTTTTATTGTTCCATCGAACCACCATTGATTCATCATAATTTTCTGAGCTTTGGAACAATTGACAGTTCGCACTTTCGCAATACCGTTCGTACATTAGCAAAGCGGTTGTTTTATGATTTTGCCCATCAAGGCTGATCATTAGTGGATAGCGGTTTGAAGGGCCGCGCCATGATACAGGCACTAGAGTGGTATTTTGGCTCAGCTTATATCTGATGTTCTCTTTGTCATTCAGTCGCCACTCTTTATCAAACTCTAAATCTTGTGCTAGATAAATGGGGTGACGTTCACTCGACTTTTTTAAATGCTTTAGCCAGTAATCTAACTCTTTTGAATGCTGGTAATTTTGGAGAATGTCGATAAAGACAGAGTTGGGATTGTGGCTACTTATCGATCTTAGAATCCTTGACAGGCTTCTATAATCTACTGGGTAGTTAAGGTGATATTTTTCTAGAGTATACTCATCGATTAACACCACTACAGCCGATTCTAAATTAGCATCAAACGTAGATGCCGTCGTGTCGAGATACAACATTTCACTCTGTTCTTGACTGGTATTTTTAAGACCCAATGGGTTAAACAGGATAAAAAATGCAATTGCTAGCGCTTTTAAACCCGATTCTAGAATCAGCTTAACTTTATGTTTACCTATAATTTGCATTTGTTCCCTAAACACAAAAATTGACTAAATATAAGTTACCATCAACACATCAACCAGACCAATTACATTGTATTAATGTAGATCTAACTCAACATAATAATTCTTACTATGTAGTGGTCTACAAATTCTAGACACTGATTTAAGCCAAATTTCGGCATGAACTGTGGCCGTTGCCTATTGTAGTAGTCCATCAAGTAATAGCTAATGTCTTTCTTTGCTAACCCACAGCTTGTATCAGTAAGGATACTGCGATTCTTCAATAAAGGTAATAAAGAGTATTAAGGGCATCTGCCCTGCTAGCTATAGATTTCGTAAGGTGTGTTACCGCGAGCTTAACATCCTCACTAGAAAATTCGCCATTGCGGCGTTTTTCAAGGTAGTTGTCATCATTCGCTTAGTTATTAACCTGTCTATCTCCAGAGTAGCATTACCTTCAAGCGCTGCGATGATTTTACTCATGACTACCCCTCTAATTGTCTTGGCTTAAGAGTGTTATAAAAACTCTGATGTGTCGCATATACCAAACTCCATATACGGGGTTAGGTCCTGCCTCTTGCTATCGATTACTTTTTGTATCTCAAAACTAGTAAATTATCTGAAATAACAGTTCAAGCCGTGGCCCATTTTGGGGCAAAAACAAGTCAACACGAACCTTGCAGACTTAAGGGCACAAAATGAACTACAGAAGTCAATAGAGCGAGTAATGGAGGTACCGTCATGCGCTGCTTTGCGATGGTCTATCCAACATATGATAACAAAAAAGCGAGCACAAAGCTCGCTTCTATCTATTTGATTTTAAATGAAATTAAAGCAACTCAACCAACTGCTGGGCAATCACAAATTCTTCGTTAGTAGGAATAACTAGTGCTTTCGCACCGAGCAACTCAGATGTTGCAATAACACCTGCGTTACCAAATCTTGCATCTTCGTTACCTTTCTCATCTTCAACAAAACCTAACAGTTTTAGGTTTTTCAAGATTTCACGACGAATTGGTAGTGAGTTTTCACCAATACCACCAGTGAAGATGATGCCGTCTAATGAATCCAGAGCCGCTAGGTAGGAAGTAATGTACTTCGCAACGCGGTAAGTGAAGATCTCAAATGCCAACTTCGCACGTGAATTCCCCGCTTCCATTGCTTCTAGTACACCACGAGCATCACTTGTCACACCAGATACACCTAAGAAACCTGACTTCTTGTTCATCATCTCGAACACTTCGTCTTTTTCCCAGCCTTTACGGAAAAGGAACTCGATAACACTTGGGTCGAGGTCACCACAGCGAGTGCCCATCATTAGGCCAGCTAACGGCGTCAAACCCATACTTGTATCAACACATTCGCCATTTTTAACCGCACTCACTGATGCACCGTTACCTAAGTGCACAGTGATAAAGCTGCTTTCTTCAACCGGCTTATCTAGCATTTTCGCTGCTTCACGGCTTACGTAGTAGTGGCTTGTGCCATGAGCACCGTAACGACGCACTTTATGCTCTTCGTAAAGCTCGTAAGGAAGTGCGTACATAAAGGCTTTGGCTGGCATTGTTTGGTGGAAAGCAGTGTCGAATACAGCAAATTGAGGCAGTGAAGGGAACGCCGCCATTGCCGCTCTCATGCCTTCAGCGTTCGCTTTGTTATGAAGTGGTGCAAGTTCAGCAAGGCGCTCTACTTCTTGAATAACTGTTTCATCAACTTTCACAGTTCCTTTAAAGGTTTCACCGCCTGCGACAATGCGATGGCCTACAGCGACAAATTTTGAGCTCAAACCTAGAGTTTCGAGTAGTTTTACCACTCGCTCAACAGCGTACTGATGATGGTTACCGCCAGCTGGAATTGCTTCAACGGTTTTTTCTCCCTGATATTTCCAACTGATTTCAGCTTCAGGTAGGCCAAAACACTCACCAATACCTGATACCAAAGCTTCACCGGTTTCAGAATCAATAACAGCAAATTTTAATGAAGAGCTACCAGAGTTGATCACCAGTACAAACGAATTAGACATGAAATAGTTATCCTGTTGTAGAGCAGAGGTTGTAATAGCGCTTGTGCGCTGCGTACTTCTTGTTTGCCCCTCTATTATTCAATAATTTTTTAATCTTTCAACAATCTTTTAGTAAAAGCGATTTGATTGAACAAATTTTGTTGATCTGTAGCAAGTTTTGATTTTATTTGAAGACTAAAAAATATCACTTGTTAAACATAATTTATGAATAGGTCAATTTGTACAAAGTCAGATATATAAGCTACGTTGTTTATTGGGTGAACAAAAATAACAAACCAATCAATAAATCGGGGTAATAATGTGCCCACTATTGCATTTCTATTAGTGATCTTAGGTTTGATTTTGCTCTGCTGGGGATGGCAGATGACAAAAAACATCTGCTCGAAAACTGACGTAACCGGGTGGACTTTCCTATTATTGTTAATCAGCTGTTTCATTTTTGCTTATGCCGTTTTTTTGCACGCTATCATGCAAAAACCTATTGCTTCTCTCTTAGAAACGGGGGTTTCTCTTATACTTTTTGGCGGCAGTATCTTTGTCGTGCTGGTGATTAAGTGGAGCAACGATTCAATATTAGAGCTTCATACCGTTGCTGAAAGAGAGAAGCGCAATGCCGTCCATGACGCTCTTACTGGGCTCCCTTATCGTAAATACTACTTTGAGTCTATCGAAGACATGACACAACCTGAAGGCCAATGACTGATTCAAATTATGAGATAACCTCAAAAACGTCGAAAGATTGATAATACGTTTCAAGGTAAGCTGGTTAATTTCTTTTCACAGCAAGCCGCACTGAAGGCTCCCGCTCTATCGTTGAGAACACGATTGCGCTAGCACATGGATTAGGGTATTCGGTCGTAGCAGAAGGCGTTCAAGACATGGACACACTGCATTTTTTGAGAAGTCGAGGCTGTGACATCATTCAGGGTTACTTGTTCTGCCCTGCCCTTAGACGAAGTAATAAGTTGGGTAAACAAACACGATGAAAAGCAAAACCGTATTAGACGCGCATAAAAAAGCCGAGCGCTTTGCTCGGCTTTCAATTCTTTTTGTAGCAACTTAAACCGTCGCTTTAATCACTCGTGATTATGCGTCTGTACGACGGCCACGACCGTGACCACGTTCACCACGATGTGCACCACGGTGATCACCACCACGGTTGCGATCGAAACGACGTTCGCCACCTTCACGATTACCATCGCGGTTGCCGTCACGGTTACCACGGAAACCACCTTCGCGACGACCGCCTTCACGACGATCACCACCACGATTGCCGCCTTCGCGGTTGCCACGGTAACCACCGCCATCACGACGACCACCATCGCGACGACCACCGTCACGGCGACCACCACGAGACTCGCGGAAATCATCGAAGTCACATACTACAGCACCAACATCTTGTTGACGGATACGTAGTTTGCTTAGCTTGTTCGCCGCGTCTGAAGTCATTGCTTTAGGTAGCTGTACGAATGTGTGACCTTGAGCTAGTTTGATCGCACCGATAGAACCTTTACCTAGACCTAGTTCGTTTGCTAGAGCGCCAACGATGTCTTTAACTTGAACGCCTTGCTCACGACCAACTTGAAGCTGGTAAGTATCCCAGTCTTGGTTGTTGAAGTTACGACCGCCGTCGCGACCACCTTCACGGCGCTCTTTACGACGTTGCTTGTCACGCTCAATTGCTTCAACCATTGGGTCTTCGCCAATATAGAACAGAGGACGTTTGCCTTGCTGACGCTTAAGAAGCATAGCAGCAAGTGTTGCAGGGTCGATGTCTAGAGAAGTTTGTAGTTTCTCTACCAACTCAGCAAATTTGTCTAGTGCTTTGTGCTCTTTCTCTGCTTCAAGCTCAGCGCCTAGCTTAGCTAGACGAGCTTCAGCAACTTGGTCACGTAGAGGAAGTTGGATTTCTTCCATAGATGACTTAGTTACACGCTCGATAGTGCGAAGCATACGAATTTGGTTAGTGCGAACTAGAAGGATCGCTTTACCTTTACGTCCAGCACGGCCAGTACGACCGATACGGTGGATGTATGACTCAACATCAAATGGGATGTCGTAGTTAAATACGTGCGTAATACGTGGAACGTCAAGACCACGAGCTACAACATCAGTTGCAACTAGGATGTCAATAACACCTTGTTTGATGTGATCAACAGTACGTTCACGTAGAGACTGAGGAATGTCACCGTGCAGTGCAGCTGCTTTGAAGCCACGTGCAGATAGCCAGTCAGCCAGACGCTCAGTATCTTGACGAGTACGTACGAATACGATTGACGCGTCAGTTTCTTCAGTTTCAAGAAGACGAGACATTGCTTCATCTTTCTCTACACCTTTCACTACCCAGAACTGTTGTTGAACTTTGTCTACAGTGTGGTTTTTACCAGCAACGTCAACCGTTACAGGGTCACGAAGGAAACGTTCAACGATCTTCTTCAGCATTGGAGGCATAGTTGCAGAAAACAGAACGCGTTGTGCTGACTCTGGAGCGTGCTCCATGATCGCAGTTACGTCATCTACGAAACCCATGTTTAGCATTTCGTCTGCTTCATCAAGAACGAAAGTACTAACTTCGTCTAGGTGTAGACGTTCGCGATTGATAAGATCTTGAACACGGCCTGGAGTACCGACAACTACATGAGCGCCACTTTTAAGAGCACGCATTTGGTCGACAATAGATGCGCCACCGTAAATCTCTAGAACTTTCAAACCTTTGATGTTTTTACCAAGGTTTTTCATTTCCGCTGCAACCTGAATTGCCAGCTCACGAGTCGGAGCAAGTACAATCGCTTGCGGTTTGCGTTGGTTTAGATCGAGTTTGTTGAGAAGAGGCAGAGAGAACGCTGCTGTTTTACCTGTACCTGTTTGAGCTTTACCCAGCGCGTCAGCACCTTCCAATAGGTGTGGGATTGCCGCAGCCTGAATTGGAGTTGGTGACACGAAACCCATTCCGTCTAGAGCAGAAAGGATAGAATCATTCAGAGATAAATCACTGAATTGAATAACAGAATCTTGCATTGGGATCCTACTTAATTAAACAAAAAAACAGTCCCATATGCTCTTCCAATTCGATACTGATCCATCCAGATACTGATTCCATTCAGACGGGAACACAGCACAGTACACAACCGCGATAAGCCATTAGGGACGACTAAGGGAGGCGGATTATTCCTTAAAAGCATAAAAAAATCCAGAAAAAATTGAATTACATCACAATTTATTCTCAACAATGGTATTTTTAGCATATTTTTCCACCAACCCTACCATTCCCCGTAGATTCGCGTAACTCACAGATGAGAATTTCATCAATATTTAAGCCAATTTCTCGTGGTTAAATTGGCAAAATTCACGGCGAAATTACGCTTCACAGGTAGTAATAATAGCTCGCAATGATTATAGTGTGCCCAACTCCATAGGTAATTTAAGAAAAGATGTTTCAAGATAACCCACTACTCGCTCAGCTTAAGCAGCAAATCCAAGAAAACCTGCCTAAAAAAGAAGGCTCAATAAAAGCCACAGATAAAGGCTTTGGCTTTTTGGAAGTGGACAGTAAGACGAGCTTCTTCATCCCGCCTGCGTACATGAAAAAGTGCATGCACGGTGACAAAGTCATCGCCATTATCCGCACCGAAAATGAACGCGAAGTTGCAGAGCCACAAGAGCTGCTGGAACAAGCCGTGACTCGCTTTATTGGTCGAGTAAAAATGTTCAAAGGCAAGCTCAACGTAGCACCTGATCACCCACAGCTTAAAAAGCTATCTCTTAAAGCGAAACTAAAGAAAGGTCTAAAACCTGACGAGTTCGCCGAAGGTGATTGGGTTGTCGCACATCTTATTCGCCACCCTCTAAAAGGCGATAACTCTTTCTTCGTAGAAATTTCTGAAAAAATCACTGACGCGAATGATAAAATTGCGCCTTGGTGGGTAACGCTTGCTCAAAACGATCTACCAAACTCTGAGCCAGCAGGCATCGATAACTGGGAACTGAAAGACGACGCGGAGCTAAAACGCGTAGACATGACTCATGTTCCATTCGTCACTATCGACGGTGAATCGACTAAAGATATGGACGATGCGCTGTACGCGAAGAAAACCGTATCTGGCGATTTCGACCTCACCATCGCTATTGCGGACCCAACCGCCTACATCACACCTGAAGATGAAATGGATAAAGTAGCGCGTGAGCGTGGCTATACTATTTATCTTCCAGGCCGCAACATCCCGATGTTACCTCGTGATTTAGCGGACAACCTATGTTCTCTGATTGAAGGTGAAACCCGCCCTGCTATTTGCTGTACCGTAACGGTAAGTAAAGATGGTGTGATTGGCGACGATATTAAATTCTTCGCGGCAAACATCAAATCACATGCACGCCTAGCATACGATCACGTGTCTGATTGGTTAGAAAACGGCAGCTCTGAAGCATGGACGCCATCTGAAGAGATCGCGACCATCGTTCGTGATCTTTATGAGTTCTCTCTTGCTCGCGCTGAATGGCGTGAGAAAAACGCAGTGGTCTTCCCTGATCGTCCTGACTACCGTTTTGAGCTCAGTGAAGATAACGATGTAATCGCTATCCACGCAGACATGCGCCGCAGTGCAAACCGTCTTGTTGAAGAATCCATGATTACCGCAAACATCTGTGCAGGTCGTACATTACGCGATAAATTTGAAACAGGTGTCTTCAATACGCATGCAGGTATCAAGAACGAGAAGATTGAAGAAGTGGTTCAACTTGTCAATCCAGAAGGCCAGTTGGAGTTCACAGCGGAGTCTATTGCTACGCTAGAAGGCTTTGCTGCGTTGCGCCGCTGGTTGGCAGCTCAAGAAACGTCTTATCTAGATAACCGCATTCGTAAGTTCCAAGCATACAGTGAGGTGGGTAATCAGCCTCTGCCTCATTACGCAATGGGTTTAGACATCTATGCAACTTGGACATCACCAATTCGTAAATACGGTGATATGATCAACCACCGTATGTTGAAGGCCGTCATCCTTGGTAAAGAACCCGTACAAAAACCAGATGACCAAGTAGGCGAAGAGCTAGCTCTACATCGTAAACATCATAAAATCGCTGAGCGAAATGTCTCAGATTGGCTATATGCACGCACGCTTGCTGATGAGCCGAGTAAGAAAACTTGTTTCACAGGTGAGATTTTCGATATTAATCGTGCAGGCGCACGTGTCCGACTTCTCGAAAATGGCGCAGCAGCCTTTATTCCTGGTGCACTAATTCTTGATAATAAAGAAAGAATTGAGTGCAATGGCGACAACGGTACCATCTCTATCGATAAAGAGGTCGTATACAAACTTGGGGATACATTGGAAATTGTCCTTACGGACGTAAACCAAGAAAACCGCAGTTTAGTTGCAAAGCCAACCCAGGTATTCGCTGAACAACCAGCAGCACAAACAGAACAGACTGTAAGTGAGTAATACCGAATGAAGTTAAAAGGCGCTCTATTGAGCGCCTTTTTTATTTGTTATGTAAAACGATAAGAAAGAGTATGCCGAACATTGAGATCATTCGCTTTAATCACTTCACTGCGCGCAAAAGTGAGCGTTACACTGCAACACATAATGGGTTATATATTGTTGAAGAAGGTGCCCTATTAGTTCATCAACCTAATGGCGAGCAATTTGAACTTAAAGCCGGAGATTTCACACTCTATAACTCCGCAGATCTGAGCAGTGCAGAAGCCGTCTCTAGTGACGGAGGCTTTAAAGCACTGGCTTTAGTCTTCAATCCAAATATATTCTGTGACTTTAAGAAAGCGCACCCGATGCTACGTTCCAAAACGGAAGAAAGGCGCTTCTATCCTTTTTCAACGCAATCCAGTAGCGAAGTAGCACAATTGAAGGACATGTTGGTTAAGTTAGCGAGTCGCAATGCTCCAGACTACACACAAAGCCATATCGCAATGGCATTGCTGTCGTTGATGGTTGAGGTAGAGCCAAACATCCTATCTATCATAGATGATGCAAGTAGCCTGAGCGACTCTCAAAAAGCCATTAAGTACATTGAGGGTAATATTGAAAAAGACATCACGCTAGAAGGCTTAGCGGCTCATATGAGCATGTCCATCGCAACCTTAAAACGTCGCCTCGCCGCAGATGATCTTTCGTTTTCTCAGATATTAAAGGTGAAACGGATAAACTTCGCAGCAACCCAACTGCGCAAGTCAGAAAAATCAATAACAGAAATAGCGTTTGAGTCTGGCTTTAAAAGTGCAGCGCATTTCAGTACAGCATTTAAATCCGTTTACAACATGACCCCCAAAGACTTTAGAAACCAAGTTGTTAGGCCTAAAGTATAAATCATGTCGGCATTCGCATCCGTTGGGCTCGCCCTATTCCCAAAAACACGCTTGAGGATCGCGCTCCAACTCGTTGAGTAAGTCCTCAAGCATTCGGCTAAATGGAAGTGGCTTATAAGGCACCCACCTTAACAGCTCGTTGTGATATGTGGGAACATAGAAATACCAAAGTTGGTTTTCCTCATCAAACATGATCTTCGCGACGGGAGAAGTATACTCGCTATGCTGGGAGTCGAGGAGAAAATGCGCCCGATGAAGCTCAACGCCATTTTCTACTAGCTCATAGAGGCACTTGCCCTGTTCGACAGGCAAGTTAGCATTACGCGCAGAGCAGAGCGATTGAACTGATTTGTATAAACGACTTGTCGCCATTTGGGACACTGACATCAACGTTCTCCCGATGGATGATAGTTAGAGCTGTCGATCCTAGTATATAACCTTTACATCATCACCGATGGTAGTTATCTACCTAACTCAAGTATAAGATAGCTATATTATCATTTGCCCAGATTATCATCTCAGTCCACTTGGAAACGCTAGCTCCATCACCTCTTGACTAGAAACAATTCCCCTGTTTAGCGCTAACAGTTCACAAAAGTGTAACCTGAACGCAATATCATAAACTCTGCTTTATCCCGTATATGGAGTTTAATATGTTACGTTTTACTGTGGCGACGTTATTGGCCATAGCAGTCTCCCTCCCTACCATTGCAAAAGAAATCAACATCTCGGGTTCAACGTCGGTTGCTCGTGTGATGGATGTACTTGCTGAGGAATACAACAAAACACACCCAGACGATTACGTTGCTGTTCAGGGCATTGGTTCGAGTGCTGGTATCACCATGGTCAATAAAGGAGTAGCCGAAATAGGCATGAGCTCTCGCTATCTGACTGAAAGCGAAAAAGGTGAAGATCTCAATGTATACCCTATCGCTTATGATGGCCTCGCTGTTGTTGTAAACCGTACCAACTCTGTAGAAAACCTTTCTCAGCAACAGCTGTTTGATATTTACAAAGGTAAGATTAAGAATTGGAAAGAGGTCGGGGGCGCAGATCAGCCTATCGCGGTGGTTACTAGAGAAGCGTCTTCAGGTTCACGTTACAGCTTCGAAAGCTTGCTGGGACTGACCAAAATCGTTAATGATCGCCTTGTCTCGGATATCAGCCCAAACAACTTGGTTGTAAACAGCAACAGCATGGTAAAAACCATTGTTAACCATAACACTCGCGCCATTGGTTTTATCTCTGTAGGGTCAGTAGATCGCTCGATCAAGGCGATTCAGTTAGATGGTATTGACCCAACCTCGACAAACATTAGCAATCATAAGTACAAGTTGGCGCGACCATTCCTAGTGCTATACAAAGTAGATAAGATTAGCGATGCAGGTAAAGGTTTTATCGCTTTCCTTCGTTCAGAGCAGGGACAAAAAGCGATTGCAGATTACGGTTATACGCCAGTAAAAAACTTTAATCAGTAAAAATGAAAAAGAGAGCACCCTGATGCTCTCTTTTACTATGTCGTGTTCTATCCGGTTTCGGAATTAGAAATGCAGTTGAATTACAGAGACCACAACCGCACCAGGTCGACGAATACCTTCAATTTCCACTTTAATTTCGCGCTCAATCTCCAAACCTTTTTTGATTGGCGTTACTTTTGTTAACGTGCTGACTGCACGAACATTATTGCCTGCTTTGACAGGGTAAGGGAAACGGACTTGGTTTAAACCCAAGTTAACTACCATTTTAGCTGTTGGGAACATTGGCTTGTCTGGATCGACTGAATCCGTCAGTTTAGGCAGCAATGCTAATGTTAAAAAGCCATGAGCGATAGTTGTCTTAAATGGAGATTCAGTTGAAGCACGCTCTGGATCGGTATGAATCCATTGCATGTCTTCCGTTACAGCACCAAATTGGTTAATACGTTCTTGAGACACATGAACCCAATCACCAGTGTGAATAACTTCGCCAATTTTTTCACTTAACTCGTCATAAAGCTTTTGAGCCTCAGGTGCCATTACGATCGGTGCAGGTTGAGGTGCAACTTCTTCGTTGACGGCTGGCTGCTGGTGATCACGAACTTTTGAGAAAAGAAAGCTATTTTGAGCTTTCCCCAAAAAGTCACTCCAATAATCGCGTAACGTTGGAGACATCCAATTCATAAACTCGGATTGATGAGCAGAAATCGCATCAACTTTGTCTTTAAATAGATTTGTGACCTTCATAAACACCCTTAAGAATTCTAAGCACAACTGGCTATACCAGTTAATTTTGAATTAGTTCACAAAGTCTTGCAAATACTTTCGGGCGAACACATGTACCCTAAAAGCATGTTATGTCTTATATATCAGCAAGATAACAATAAAACACCATTTTATTGACGTGCGCCAATATAAAGTATTGGCTCTATAAATTGGTACTTTTTGTCCCTTTTTCAGGCTTTGTTGCGTAATTCGATGGAACTAAATCAAGAAGCTACGATCTGAGCGGTTACGCCCATCAATCGTCGTAGCC